>CAYYOE010000155.1:0-7276 GCA_964473055.1 uncultured Rhodobacterales bacterium
GCGCGGCGCACCGCCTCGATCAGAACCACGGCCAGCACCGCCGCGCCTGCGGCGCCCAGGAGCATGGGCCAGGTTGACACCCGGCCTGTCAGCAGGAACGCCACCACGATGCCGGGCAGCACCACATGGGCGATGGCATCGCCCACCATCGCTTGCCGCCGCAGGATCAGGAAGTTGCCCGGCAGCGCGCAGGCCATGGCAGCCAGCACCGCGCAGGCCATCGGCACGGCGGTGAAGGCCAGGAATTCGTTCATCTTGCGCCCTCGGGCCGCCGGGGTCCAAGGACCAGCGACGCCGCGAAGGCGGCGGTCGCCGCCAGCACGATCACCGGCCCCGTGGGCACGCCCGGCACCGCCGCCGACAGCGCCGCGCCGATCCAGCCCGCGCCGGCGCCGATGCCGCCCGCGACCAGCGCCATGGTGCCCACCCGGTCGGTCCAGAAACGCGCGGCGACGGCGGGCGTGATCAGCAAGGCAACGATCAGCACGACGCCCACAAGGCGCAGCCCGATCACCGTCACGGCGGTGACGATCAGCAGCAGCGCCGCGTCATAGCGCGCGACCGGCAGGCCCGCAGCCCGGGCAAAGCCTGCATCGAAGGCCACCAGCACCAGCCCCCGTCGCAGCGCCCAGAGCGCGGCAAGGCACAGGGCTCCGCCCGCCGCCACCACAATCGCATCCGCCCGCAGCATCCCCGATGCCTGGCCCAGCAGAAACCCCTCCAGCCCTGCCTGCCGCCCGGCACCCCAGCCCTGCACCACGGTCAGCAGGACCACGCCCAACCCGAAGAACGCCGACAGCACCGCGCCCACGCCCGCGTCCTCGGTCAGGCGGGTGGTGCGTACGAGGCGATCGACGCACCACAGCCCGATCCCGGCGGTCAGCGCCGCGCCCAGCGTCAGCCAGACCAGATCGCGTCCGTCGCCGCCCAACGCCACCGCGACCATCCAGGCCAGCGCCAGCCCCGGCAGCGTTGCGTGCGCCGCGGCATCCGCCGTCAGCGACCGTTTGCGCAGATACAGGAAACACCCCGCCACCCCGGCGGCAAAGCCCAGCATCGCCGCGGCCACCGCCACCAGCGTGGCATTCCACCCGGCCTGCAGCGTCAACGCCTGCCAGAAGGTGGTCATTCCGTCACGCGGCGTTCCGGCCTGGCCATGCGCCATAGGCGCGCGCGACCATCGCTTCGGTAAAGACCTCGGCCACTGTTCCGGACGCGACAACGCCGCCCCGCATCAGGATGACGCGGTCGAAGTAGTCCGCCACGGTCGTCAGGTCGTGGTGAACGGCGACAACCGTGCACCCCTCGTCCCGCAGGTGGCGCAGGACCGCGACGATGGCGGCCTCGGTTGCGGCATCGACCCCTGCGAATGGTTCGTCCAGCAGGAACAGGTCGGCCCCCTGCGCCAGCGCCCGCGCCAGGAACACCCGCTGTTGCTGGCCACCGGACAGCTTGCCGATCTGCCGTTCGGCCATGTCGGCCATGCCCACCCGGTGAAGGCAGTCCAGCGCCTGCGCGCGGTCGGCGCGCGTGATCCGCCCGAAGGCGCCCAGGCGCGGATACATCCCCATCGTCACGACGTCGCGGGCACTGGCCGGGAAATCCCAGTCCACGCTGGCCCGCTGCGGCACATAGGCGATGCGGGCGCGGGTGGTGGCCACCGGCCGGCCAAAGAACAGCACCTCGCCCGCCTCGACCGGGACAAGGCCAAGCGCGGCCTTCAGGAAGGTGGACTTGCCCGCCCCGTTCGGCCCGACGATGGCGGTCAGCGCGGCTGGTGCGATGCTGACGGTCACGTCGGACACCGCCGCAAGGTCGCCATAACGCACCGTAAGTCCCCGAACGGCCAGCGGGGCTGCCGCGTCCGGCTGGTCGCTGGGATGCGCGGCGATCACGCCTGCCCAAGCCGCCCGATGCGGCCCTCCGCCGGCGCAGTGCCGCCCAGCGCGCGCGCGATGGTCGTCACGTTGTGGTCGATCATGCCCAGCCAGGTTCCTTCATAGGTGCCCGGCGCGCCCATCGCGTCGGAATAGAGTTCACCCCCGATGGTGACGGTGTGGCCGCGCGCCACCGCCCCCTCGATCAGGGCGCGCAGGCCCCGGTCGCTGACCGAGCTTTCCACGAAGACCGCGCCGATCCGTGACGTGACCAGAAGATCCACCAGTTCCGAAATCCGCGCGAGCCCTGCCTCGGATTCGGTGGAGATGCCCTGGATGCCTTCCACTCGCCAGCCATAGGCCCGCCCGAAGTAACCGAACGCGTCATGGGCCGTCACCAGCACACGGGCCGGTTCCGGCACGCTGGCAAGCACCTCGCGCGCGTAGGCGCCCAACGCCGCCACTTCGGCCAGATGCATATCTGCGTTCGCGCGGAACAGGGCCTCGGCGTCGGGTCGTGCGGCGATCAGCGCATCGCGGACGGCGCCCACGACGATGGCCCACAGGTCCGGGTCCATCCAGACATGGGGGTCGAAGCGGTCGGAGTAGTCCTCATCCGCCAGGCGCTGATCCGCAGGCACCGCCTCGGCCACCGCGACGACGGGCCCGCGCGCCGCAAGGTCGGCCATCAGCCGTTCCAGTTGCGCTTCCAGATACAGCCCGTTCCACAAAACGAGATCGGCCCGGGACAGCGCCACGATATCCGACCGGGTCTGCCGGTAGGCGTGGGGGTCCACCCCGGGGCCCATCAGGGCGGTGACGCCCGCGACATCCCCCGCCACGGCGCGCGCGGCATCGGCGATCATGCCGGTGGTGGCCACGACCGTCAGCGGCGTTGCGGCCCGGGTGATGCCCGGCGCGCCCGCGACCAGCGTCGCGGCTGCAGTGGAACACAGGAACGTACGCCGGGTCGGCATGTGGATCTCCGTCTGGGGATAAGCCTAATTTGAGAATCGTTCGCAAGAAGTCAAGCATCTTGCGACTTATTCTCAATCCAGACTTTGCGTGCCGGCCTCTCGCCCGTCCCCCGCGCCCCTGCTATCCTTGACCCATGCCCGCCCTCTGCCGCGACTGTCTGGCCACCTTTGACACGCCCCCGGCGCGGCGGTGCCCGACATGCGGATCGCCGCGGCTTCTGTCGCATCCCGAGCTGTTCGACCTGTCCATCGCGCACATGGACTGCGACGCCTTCTACGCCAGCGTGGAAAAGCGCGACAACCCCGCGCTGGCCGACAAGCCGGTGATCGTCGGCGGCGGACGGCGCGGCGTCGTGTCCACCGCATGCTACATCGCCCGGACCCGCGGCGTGCGGTCGGCCATGCCGATGTTCCAGGCACTGCGGCTGTGCCCCGATGCCGTGGTGGTCAAGGGACGAATGGACGTCTACGCCGCCATTTCCGCCCGCATCCGCTCGATGATGCTGGATCTGACCCCCGCGGTGGAACCCCTGTCGCTGGACGAAGCATTCCTTGATCTCACCGGCACCGCCCGCCTGCACGGCGCCCCGCCTGCCGTCCTGATGGTCCGCATCATCCGCCGGATCGAGTCCGACCTCGGCCTGCCTGTGTCCGTCGGGCTGTCGCACAACAAGTTTCTCGCCAAGATCGCGTCCGACCTCGACAAGCCCAAGGGCTTCGCCGTCATCGGCAAGGGAGAGACCGAGGACTTCCTGGCTCCCCGGCCCGTCCGCCTGATCTGGGGCGTGGGCGCGGCCACGCAATCCGCGCTGGAAGATGCGGGCATCCGCACCTTCGCCGACCTGCGCCGCTGGGATCGCGTCGACCTGACCCATCGCTTCGGCCCTGGCGCGGACCGTTTGTGGGCGCTGGCACGCGGGCAGGACAGCCGGGCGGTGCGCCCCGACCGGGTGCCCAAGTCGATTTCGAACGAGACGACGCTGCACGACGACACCGCCGATCGCGAGTTGCTGGAGGGCCATCTGTGGCGCCTCGCCGAACAGGTGTCCGCGCGCGCCAAGGCCAAGTCGCTGGGCGGCCGCACCGTCACGCTGAAGCTCAAGCGCCACGACCATCGCCTGCTGACCCGCCGTGTCACGCTGCCCGACGCCACCACGCTGGCCGACCGGATCTGGCGCGCGGCGCTGCCGCTCTTGCACCACGACATCGGTGCCGGTCCGTTCCGGCTGATTGGCGTGGGGCTGTCCGATCTCTGCGCTGCCGACATGGCCGACCGCGAGGGTGACCTGCTCGACCCCCAGGCCGCAGCCCGTGCGGCGGCCGAGCGCGCGGCGGATACCATTCGCGCCCGCTTCGGCGCCGGGGCCATCGTCAAGGGGCGATCCTTGCGCTGATCCCGCTGATTTCTGGCGGAAATGTCACAGCCTGTCCACGCGCCCCCCGCCGCGCCCACGGAAAAACTGGACCCGCGCGTCCGGCGTCGTTACCCTGTGTCGAAACGGGGCGACATGACCCCGAGACCCGAGGCAGCAGTTTGTAATGGCGTTCCCCGACCGGTTTCAGGGATTACCCGAGTATGCGTTTCCGCGTCTGCGGAGGCTGCTTGACGCCAGTCCTGCGGGTGGCCCTGTCATCAACATGACCATCGGCGAACCCCGCCACCCCTTCCCCGACTGGGTGCCGCAGGTTCTGGCCGAGAACACGGCGGGCTTTGCATCCTACCCGGTGAACGAGGGCACGCCCGAGTTGTTGTCCGTCATTTCCGGCTGGATCGCGCGGCGCACCGGCGCCGATGTGCCCGCCGACCGGCTGATCGCGCTGAATGGCACGCGCGAGGGGCTGTATGCCGCCGCGATGGCGCTGTGCCCCGAGGCGAAGAACGGTGCCCGACCCGCCGTGCTGATGCCGAACCCGTTCTACCAGGTCTATGCGGTGGCTGCGCTGTCGGTGGGGGCAGAGCCGCACTATCTGCCTGCGACCGAGGCCACCGGACATCTACCCGATCTCGGCGCCATCCCTGTGGACCTGCTGGACCGGACCGCGCTGTTCTACATCTGCTCGCCTGCCAACCCGCAGGGCGCGGTCGCAGGCCCCGACTACTGGCGGCACCTGCTGACGCTGGCCGACCGGCACGGGTTCACCGTTCTGGCCGACGAATGCTACTCCGAGATCTGGCGCGACACGGCCCCGGTGTCCGCGCTGACCGTCGCCGCGGAGATGGGCGCCGACCCGGAACGCCTGATGGTGTTCAACTCGTTGTCCAAGCGGTCGAACCTGCCGGGCCTGCGGTCGGGCTTTGCCGCCGGAGGCCCGCAGTCCATCGCCCGGATGCGGCAGTTGCGCGCCTATGCGGGCGCCCCGCTGCCCTTGCCCCTGCAGGCCGTCGCCGCGCGCGCCTGGGGGGACGAGGCGCATGTGGCCGCCAACCGTGCACTTTACGTCGCCAAGTACGACGCCGCCGACCGCATCTTTGCAGGCCTGAACGGGGCGGGTGCCCCGGACGCCGGGTTCTTCCTGTGGCTGCCTGTGCCGCCCGACATGGGCGATGGCGAGGCCGCGGCTCTGGCGCTGTGGCAACGGGCCGGTGTCCGCGTGCTGCCGGGCGCCTACCTCGGCCGTGACGACGGCAGACCGGGCGGCAACGGCAACCCCGGCGCGGGCTTTGTCCGTGTGGCGATGGTCGCCCCCCAGCCAGAGACGGAACGCGGCCTGACCGCGATCCGTGACATCTTCTACGACCGACCGGAAAGGGCCTGACGCATGGCATCCTACCCCGCCCGCCGCCGTGACCCGCTGATCGACAGCGAAACCCACGCAACGCTTGTCCGACGCGGACGCGAGTTGCTGGGGATCGCGCTGCTGGTCGCGGGGCTGGCGACCTCTGCCTTGCTATGGTCCTACTCCCCCGATGACCCAAGCTGGCTGGCCAGGACCGAGGCCCCGGCGGAAAACTGGCTGGGCCTGTTCGGCGCCTCGATCGCCTCGCCGCTGACGGTGATCGCCGGGCAGGCGTCCTGGGGCGTGGCACTGATCCTTCTGGTCTGGGGGGCACGCTTCACGGCCCACCGGGGCGAGGACCGGGCGTTTTCCCGTGCCATCTTCGCCCCCATCGCGGTGGCCATCGCCGCTGTCTTCGCGTCCACCCATGTGCCGCCCGCGTCCTGGCCGCATTCCTTCGGGCTGGGCGGACTGTTCGGTGACACGATGCTGGGCGCGGTGCTGGGCATCGTGCCGGTGGGGGCAGTAGCTGGCCTCAAGGCCATGTCCGTGCTGACACTGGCCGCCACATTGGCCCTTGGCGCCTATGCGCTGGGCTTTACCGTGCCCGAAATCCGCGCCGCGATGCGGTGGCTCGCCACCGGTCTGGTGCTGGCCTACATCGCCGCGCTGTCGGCCGGGGGGCGTGGCACCGCCGCCCTGCGCACCCGTCTTGCCGATCACCTGGAAGCGCGCGCCGAGGCCCGAGAAGAGGCCCGTGCCGCAGCGCAGGCCCGTCGCGCAGAACCCGCGCTCGAGCGTCGTGAGCCGTCCGACGTTGAACCGGCCACCGCACCCGCCGCCGACGCGCCGCGTCCGACCTTCCGCCTGCCCGCCGCGCTGACCGGGCTGCTCGCGCGCCCCGCCCCCGCCGCCACGATGCCGGAGTCCGACGGTTTCGATTCCGACGACCGCATCCGTGCTCGCATCGCCGAGGTGATCCGCGCCCGCGACGCAGTCACCCCACCCTTGCGGCGCGAACCCGTCGTTTCCCGTTCGGCCTTGCCTGTGACCGAAGACGATGATGTCGACGACATCGACCCGCTGGACTGGCCCGAACCTGAACTGGTCGACGCGGCGACTGCGCGCGCCGCGCAAGGCCCGGTCCCGATCCCCGAACCCCGCGGCCTGGTCCGCCACGCGCCCCAGAAACCTGCCGTGCCCTCGCGCCAGGCGATGGCCGAGGCACAGCCGCGCCTGTTGCTGGAAGACCCGGTTGTCCCTGCCTGGGAACCGCCGCCCCTGTCGCTGCTGACGTCGCCCGAAACCATCCAGCGCCTGCACCTGCCCGACGAGGCGCTGGAGGAAAACGCCCGGATGCTGGAGTCGGTGCTGGACGACTATGGCGTGAAGGGCGAGATCGTGTCGGTCCGCCCCGGCCCCGTCGTCACCATGTACGAACTGGAACCCGCGCCGGGGCTGAAGGCGTCGCGCGTCATCGGCCTGGCCGACGACATCGCGCGGTCGATGTCGGCGCTGTCGGCGCGCGTCTCCACCGTGCCGGGCCGGTCGGTCATCGGGATCGAACTGCCGAACGTCCATCGCGAAAAGGTGGTCCTGCGCGAAATCCTCGCCACGCGCGACTTTGGCGACAGCCAGCTGCGCCTGCCCTTGGCGCTGGGCAAGGACATCGCGGGTCAGCCGGTGGTGGCGAACCTGGCCAAG
>CAYYOE010000156.1:0-7239 GCA_964473055.1 uncultured Rhodobacterales bacterium
CGGTCATAGCCCGCGAACAACTCGTCCCCGCCATCGCCCGACAGGGCGACCGTAACGTGCTGTCTCGCCAGTTGCGCGACCATGAACGTCGGGATCTGCGAACTGTCGGCGAAGGGTTCATCGTACATCGTCGCCAGACGCGGCACCACGGCCAGCAATTCGGATTCGCCGACGTAAAGCTCAGTATGGTCGGTCCCCAGGTGCTTCGCGACCGCCTTGGCGTGCTCCGCCTCGTTGTAGCGCGCCTCGTGGAAGCCGATGGAAAAGGTCAGCGCGGGCCGGTCCGACAGGCGCTGCATCAGCGCCACGATGGTGGAACTGTCGATGCCGCCCGACAGGAACGCGCCCAGCGGCACGTCGGCCATGAGTTGCTGGCCCACGGCATCGAGCAGGAGGGATTCCAGCGCGTCCACCGCCGCCTCGGGGCTGTCGAACCGCGGCGCGTCCGGCCCGCCCCGGGTGGCCGCGACCTCGGCCCCCGACCAGTAGGCGCGGCGCACGGGATCGGGCGCGGACAGCGAGACCGTAACCATCTCGCCAGGGCGCACCTTGGCGATGCCCTCGTGGATCGACCGGTCCTCGCCCACATGGCCGTGGCGCAGGATTTCTGGCAAGACATCGCGGCGGATGCGCCCCTCGAACGCGGGGTGGGCCGCCAGCGCTTTCAGTTCCGACCCGAACAGGAACGCCCGCGCGGGCCCCTGGCCCTGCCAGCCATAGTAGATGGGTTTTTCGCCCAGCCGGTCGCGGATCAGCGTCAGTGTGCGGTCCTGCCGGTCCCACAGGGCGATGGCGAACATGCCGACCGCGCGGGCGATGGTGGGTTCCACCCCCCAGACATCAAAGCCCGCCAGCAAGGTTTCCGTGTCGGAGTGGCCGCGCCAGTCCGGCGCCTTTCCCGAAGCTTCCAGTTCCGCGCGCAGGTCGGCGTGATTGTAGATCTCGCCGTTGTAGACCATGGCGTAGCGCCCCGAGGCCGACAGCATCGGCTGGTGCCCGGCGGGCGTCAGGTCGACGATGGCCAACCGCAGGTGGCCCAGCGCGACGCCCGCCTCGGCATCGACCCAGTCGCCGCGCGAGTCCGGTCCGCGATGGGCAATCGGGTCGGCCATGGCGCGCACACGGGCGGTCATCGCCTCGGGCGAGTCGCCCGGCGGGGCGAGGTATCCGGTGATCCCGCACATCAGGGGGCCTTCCACGGGTCGGGTCTGGGGTCAGCGTTTGCCTGCCCGAGGAACAGGGCCAGAATGCGGCGCGCCTCGATCTCCACGTCGAAATCCGCGGTGACGGTGGCCCGCCCCGCCGCGCCCATGCGTACGCGCAGATCGGCATCGTCCGCCAGCCGCAGGATCGCCTGCGACAGCGCCTGTGCATCGCCCGGCGCGACCAGCAGGCCCGACTGGCCGTCCTCGACCAGTTCCGCGACGCCACCCACCCGCGTCGCGATCACTGGGCGGCGCGACGCCATCGCCTCCATCAGCACGACGGGCACACCTTCGGCGAAGGACGGCAGAACAAAGGCGTCGTGGTCGGCCAGGGCCGCCGCGACCTCGGCCTGCGAGCGGAAGCCCAGGCAGGTAACGCCCCCCAGCCGCGCGGCCTCGGCCTCGACCCAGGGACGATCCTCGCCATCGCCGATCAGCGTCAGGTCGATGGCGGGGTTGACGGCGCGGGCGCGCTCCAGCGCATCCATCAGCACCCGCAGTCCCTTGATCGCGGTCAGGCGCCCAACGAACACCAGACGCAGGCGGTCGGTGGGGGGCGCGGGCGGCGCCGCATACCGTGAGGGCGTGACACCGCAGTGCACGATGCGCAGCTTGTCCCAATCCGCAGGATCGGAAAACAGCATCGCCTGGCTGCGCGCGAAGTGGCTGATGCAGAACGTGAAGGCCGCCCGCGCCACCTTGGTCCGCAGGTGCCAGCTTTCGGGCTCGAACAGTTCCGCCGGTCCGTGCAGGGTGTAGCTGAACGGGATGCCGGACATCGCCGAAGTCAGCATCGCCACATTGGCGCTGGAATCGGCGAAGTGGTTGTGCAGATGGGTGACGCCCTGCCTGCGCAGGTGGTCGGCCAGCACCCCGGCTTCCATGAAGTAGACGATCTGGCGCAGGGTTCCCTTGAACCCCGGCCGTCCCGTGCGCAGGGCCAGCATCAGGGTCGCGGCATAAGTCGTGGGGCGGTGAAGCAAGGACCGAACATGGGCTCGGGCCAGGCCGAGCGGTCGCTTTACGGCTTCAAGGACATGGAAGGTCTCGGCCGCAGCGTCGCGCTCTTCGGGCCCAATCAGGTAGTTCGCCCCCGTGCGCCGGATCGAACAGGGCAAGACGGCCACACCCAGCGCGCGCAAACCCATGATTTCACGCAGGATAAAGGTGTGCGACGCTTTCGGGTATTCGCCCGTCAGGTAAGCCACGCGCAGTTCAGGAATACCGGCAGGACGCATCGAACCCGCTACACCACTTCAGGCCCCCGCCATTGCCATGCAAACTGCCCGAAAGTCCGGGGCGAGTAAACCCATCCGCCCCGGACAGCATCGACCTAGACGTTGACCTCCAGCGCGCCACGGCTTCGCGGGGTCGGGCGGTTGCGTCCGAAGAGGTCATCGAACGGAACGAGGCCGAGAGTGGCGGTGCCAAGGGCGGGAGACCCAGCGAGAGGGCGAGGCACCGAAACCGTCGCGGGGGTGGCATGGATTGCAGCATTGGCCGGGACAGAATACCGACGATCAAGCAGCAGATAGATTGTGCGCCCAGAGGCCCAGGTTTGCCCGCTGGTGTTCGTCACCGTGATGTTGCTGGCCCCGAAGCTGACCGAGAACTGGCCCAGCCATGACCTGAGCGCGCCGACATCGGGAATGCCATGACCCGCGAGCATGTGCCGGTTTTCGCCGGGCGGCGTCAGAAAATATGCCTGATTGGTTGCCTGCCCCGCAGGATGCTGCCCGGTATCGTTCGGGTAGGAAAATGTTACCGTCCCGCCGTTTGCGACGGCCGCCCCAAGCGTCATGCTGATCGGGTCAAAATTCCAGCGCGGCCCGCGGTATTGTGTCGTCAGACCGGGGATCTCGACCAGTTCCAACGGCGCCGATGTCACGACAGGCGTATTTTGTGCCGGGCAATGGATGATGTTGTTCTCGATCGCGATGTCCGAGAACGCGGTCCAACCGCCGAGGCCGTTTATGACGCTCACATTGGGGTTCGAAGCGTTGTTGTATTGCGCGTTCGCGCTTGTTCTGGCGGAGTAGAAGGTGCTGCCATGGATCCTGACCGGCCTGCTGGCATTCCCGTTCAGATGGCTTGCTGCCGCCGTGATGAACCTGTCCGGCACATCATGGGTGGCAGGTGTATTGGGGATGTAGCAGAAGATGTTTCTTGCAGTCGTGCCACCTTCCGGCAACTCCATGCTCGGACCGAAGGTCTGAGCATTGGAAATGACGATCGCCTTGTCGATGATATAATTCCCCGGGCGACCACGGTTTGTTTCGGAGATGACAAACACATTGAAGCCTCCTTCAAATGTGCATCGCTCGATATTCCAGAGGATCGGGATGGATCCGCTGTAAAGGCCGCCCTGATCGGATTGTGCCCGGAAGCATGGATTCACCGCGATCCTCGGGAATACCGCAGGATCGCGCTCGTAGTTGTTGGCGCCTGAGCCTCCAGTATTGGCAAACATCGAAGTGCAGGAGAAGAAAGCCTGAGTGATGTGCCCGTTACGCCACGGGCCGTTCGTGTTTCCAAGCCCGTGGCCGAGGATCCCCATTTCGTGGCCCTGCATCGCATCGGGGCTTTGATGAATTGCGCTGCCAATGACAGCGCACCGCGTATCCGCCCGCTCGCCGCCTTGCGCGAAGATGCCGAAGCCGCGCCAGTTCTGGATCCAGGTGTTCGAGATGACCGCGTCCATCTTGAGTGTCTCATAGCCGCCGATGACAAAGGACGACCAGTTCCTGATTCGACATCCGTGTGTAAGCAGGTTGTTCTGGTTATCGAACGCATAGATCGGCCCGCCATAGCTCCCCGTCTCGCTTTCGGGGTCCCACCAGCCATGCAGGTCGAGGTTGATGAACTTGTTGCTGTCGCAGCCCGCTGCACCGCGGACACCCAGCATGAAACCGTCCGCGGCGTTCTCGGGCGGGCGCAGGCGCGGAAGATCGCCACTGCCATAATCGGCAATATAGACATTCCGGGTGTTGCTGGCCCAGTTCCAGTTCTGAACACCAGCATAGGTCGCCCCGCGCTTCAGCAGGATACGGCAGGGTTGCCCCAAACCCTGCATCGCGGTCTGGACACTCGACCACGCGGTGAACTGTAGCGCGCCTGCGGGAGCGCCAGAGAAATCAGCATCGCCTGCCGGATTCAGGCAGATCGTACGATCTCCGGCAAAAAACAGCGCAGGATCGGCAACCGTGACCTCGGTCGAGGCCGTGCCGATATTACCAGCGGTATCGAAGGCCCAGCATGTCACCGTGAAGGTTCCCGGGCCTGCGAACACATGCGCCACGCGTTTGCCGTAGGCCGTGTTCGTATCCCGCCAGGCATCCGGAAGGTTTACGGCCGCGTTCGGCGCGGCGTCCGAATCGCCAAAGGTCCAGATCCAGGTGATGTCATGGGCCTGGGGGTCATGGACCTCACCACCAGATGCCGGGGGCGCGGGCGCAAATCCCTCGATATTGGACACACCGAACCACTGCGCGTGCGGCGCGACCGGAACGGCGGCCGGTTCCACAACGATCGAGAAGCTTGCGTTGGTTGGCAGTGGCGGTTCGCCGCCGCCGCCGCCACCCGATACGCGCCATGCCAGTGGTCCGAGGGAGCGTTCCACGCCCGCCTGGATCGCGGTGATGCTCGTGCTGCTGCCCTGGGCGATCCCGAGAAACTTGGTCGTGCGAAGTGCCATCAGACGGGCTCCATGGATACGGCGGCAAGGATGACCTGTTGACTGGTCGGTGTGATGGTTGCGCTGACACTATACGCCGAAGCTGCGGCTAGCCCTACCGCCGATCCGGCCTGGAGTTGCTCGCCTCCAAATTCGGCGATACCGCCGTCTTCGGTTACCCCGGTGATGTTGCCAAGACTCGCGCCGGTGTACCACGTCGCCGAGGATCCCGCGATGACGGCCCCACCGGCAACCACGTCGAGAGAGACGCCAACAGACCCGGCCGCGCGCTGGATGGCGGAAGAGGTTCCTTGCGACCGCAGTTGGCCACCGGTCACGAGGTAAGCTGCACAGTGGTTGCGCCCCGAGGTCCCGCCGCTCACCACCGACGCAATCGATATCGTCGATCCAGCGGGTGCAGCCGTCTCGAAAATCGACATGGCATTGTCTGCCGCACTCACGACCTGGCGGACTGGCAGGATTGCGCTGCCGCCATTGACCGTGATCTGGAAGGTGCCCGATCCCCCGAAAGGCTCGCCAGAAACCATCACGACCAGTCTCTGACCCCCATGTGGGGCCGGATTGGTGAAGTCTGCGAAGGCCCCGACTCCCCCCTGAACCCGCACGCCCAGGAACGACACGGACATGGCGGACGCGGCAGGAAGGGCGATCTCACTGCTCGTCGCAACCACTCCCCCCACTGTCACCTCACACCGCAAACTCGTCCCAGCATCCGCAGCAACCCGGCTGTAGGTCGGCCCGGTTGCACTAACGATGCTAGCGCCATTGCGCGTCCATTGGTAGCTAGGGACCGGCGCCTCGGCCAGTCCATGGCTCCAGAGACCGGTTGTACAGGCATAGACGCCGGGGTTTGCTGTCTCCGACATCACCGGCGACTGGTGACAGACGGGAACGCCGCTGACCTGCTGCGCGGCGTCCCGCTGGAACGGGCCGAGCGGAACGCCATCCACCACCAAGGTGAAGGTCAGAACCCCCAAAGCGTCCTCGCTGACCACCTGGATCTCGTAGTCGGTCTCGGCGCCATGCAGGAATTGCGGCAGATCTCCCGTTGGAGGTGTCGGCGTGCGCCATGACGGGACATTCGCCACCGCCGAAGCCAGCCCCTGTGCCAGCGCAACGGCCACCGGCGCGCCATCGGGAAACCCATGCAGTCGGAACGTCGGCATCACACGATCCCCCATTTGCCGGAGAGATACGCGTGATAGCTCAGACGGTTGGCAAGCCCCCCCGTCACGACGACCTCGGCGACCGCACCATCGACAAAGGCATTCTGGTTTCGGTTCGCCATGAGGTGCAGTGCCTGCACGGTATCGAGCGCGACCGTATAGGGCGTCGTCGCCCGAAGAATTCCATCCACAAAGACTGTGGCCGTCCCGGTTCCGGTTCTGTCGAACAGGATCGACACCAGCCGGGGCCCGTTGAACGGCCCGCCACCCAGCGCAACCGAGTCGCCGATCCCGGTCACGTTCAAACGCCCGTCGAACTGCGTCCCGTTGTTCGCGTCGAGTTGAAAATCCCGACTGGTCCCACGCATTGCCAGGGCCGCCGCGAAGGCACTGATCACGCTGTCCAGGGCAAGAACGGCGTGGATCGCCACGTTCCCGTTCGACGGGACGGAAAGCGACCCGATCAACCGGTCCGAACCATCGAAATCGAGCACGTTCCGTCCCCCGATGGATCGGAGTCCCGTGGTCGGGCGCGATGGTCCGTCAAGCTGCGAAAGAGTGACGGATCCGTCCCGGCTTGCCCAGGCCGAGACCAGCCCGCCCGAGGCGGTGATAGTCGCCGGAGCATCGGCATCGAACCACGCAATCAGGCTGGCATCGTCGCTCGGCACGAACACCGAAGGTATCGCAACCAGCGCGCTGACAGCGGTCCGGCTGCCCGCCGGGTCGCTCAGCGTCTCGCCGACAGCGATCTCCGCGCCCGCGTCCGCCGCAGCAAGCAGGTAAGTCTCCAGCGTCGCTTCGGGGATGGCCGCACCGTTTCTCAGCCATTGCCATGTCGCAACCGGATCTGTCCCGGTATGGATCCACAGACCCGGAACCGCCGTCAGGGTCTGCCCGACTTCGGACGTTCCGGTAACCCCTGGCGGAACGATGTTCGCGGGACCGGTGGCAAGAAGCCCGGTATCGGTTGTGTAGGTGCCGGCAAACTCCGGCGGAGAGGTCACGGTGATCGAGAGGACGCCCGTCTCGGCTTGAACGGTAAGGGTCCCGTCAGCATTGGGCGTGGCCGTCACACTGGGCACAAGGACCGTCACCGTCACCGTTCCCGTCGCCGTAGCGCCCTGCGGATCGGCGACGACATAGGTGATCGTCGCCCCCCCAGAGAAACCGG
>CAYYOE010000157.1:0-7195 GCA_964473055.1 uncultured Rhodobacterales bacterium
GGGGGAGCGAATGACACCAGCCGGGATGCTGATGACCGCCATCGGCCTGTTCTGGGGCCTGGGCGGGGCAATCTGGCTCCTGTCGCGGCGGCGCTACACCCTGCGGCAAGCGCCCCAGTTCGTCATGGATCTGGTCGGTTTCCCGGTGGAACTGGCGCAGGCGATGTTCGGGCGCGGCGCGGTGCCCTATGCGCTGCTGCTGCCCAACATGGCGATCTTCGGCCTGTTCACCTTTGCGCCGATGATCCTGAACTTCTACGTCTCGGCAACGTCGGGGTCGTCCATCAGCCTGTTCGACCGGCCCTTCGTCGGCTGGGACAACTACACCCGGCTGTTCAACTGCGAGAGCATCTTGCGCCCCCGGACCTGCACGAACGAGGGCCTGAACTTCTGGACCTCCATGGGCAACACCCTGTGGTTCGTTGCCTTCCAGGTGCCGATCATGTGCGTGGTGGCACTGGGGACGGCGCTGGTGCTGAACAAGTCGATCCAGGGCCGGGGATTCTGGCGGGCGATGTTCTTCTATCCGGTGATGCTGTCGCCGGTGGTGATCGCCAATATCTGGAACTGGATGCTGCACCGGCGCGGTGCGCTGAACGAGGCGATCGGCACCACCCAGGGCACGATTTCCGACCTGGCCGGTCGCAGCGGGTTCGATCTGGTCGTGACTGTCCTGCTGGCCATCGTTCTTCTGGCGATCATGGAACGCGCGTTGCGCGCGGGGGACGAACCCTCGCTGGCCTGGACCGCGGTCTTTGCGGGGCTGTTCGCGGCGCTGGTGACCTGGGCCAACCCCACAAGCCTTCTGGGTCTGTCCGGCAGCGGCTGGATCGGGCTCGCGTTGGGTGCCCTTCTGTTCTGGGTCGTGATGAGCGGGCAGTCCTTTGCCCGCCTCGTCCTGATCGCGGCGGGGGCCTTGTCAGCGGTCATGCTGCTGGCGATCCAGTTCGACAGCGTGTTCGCCTTCGAGGCCTATCGCCCGATCAACTGGCTGGTCACGCCCGGCACCGGCTGGCCCTTCGCCTGGCTCGTCTTCGTCTTCACCTGGAGCCACATGGGGTTCTACATGCTGATCATCCTGGCGGGCCTGCAGGCGATCCCGCGCGACCTCTACGAGGCCGCAAAGATGGACGCCACCCGGCCCGTCCGCGCCTTCTGGCGGATCACGCTGCCCCTGGTGATGCCGACGATGACAGTGGTCATCGTGCTGTGCCTGATCCGCAGCTTCCAGATCTTCGACGAGGTCTATCTGCTGACCGGCGGTGGCCCGGGGCGCGAGACGTTCATGGTGGTGCAGAACATCTACGAGAGCGCCTTCACCAGCCCGTTCCCGGCCTATGGCGAGGCGGCGGCAGGTTCAGTGCTGATGGCGGTGGTGATCGCGGTATTCACCTTCTTCCAGCTCTGGATCACCCGTCGGCAGTCGGGGATATGACATGAGCCGCGCCATCGCCTTTCTTACCCGCACACGGGGCAGCCATGACCGTGCCGAACGCTTCGGCATCGCGGACTTCCTGGCCTACGGGTATCTGCTTCTGGGCGTGCTGATCATCGCGATCCCGGTTCTGTGGACGGTCATGTCCTCGATCAAGTCGCAGCGCGCGCTGGAGAATTTCGATACCCGCGTGCTGCCCTATACCCAGATCGCCCGCGAGATCGACGGCGTCGGCCAGCGCGACACCTGGGTCTATACCGCCCCCGACGGGACCGAGATGCTGGTGTTCCGCGCCGGCCCGGCCCGCGCCATGACAGACGTGGCCACCCTCGAGGACCCCGGCACCGTGTTCCAGGTGCCGCGCGCTTCGCTGTCCGCGAACGAGGATATCCGCGTGGCGGTGGAAAACTATCTCGACCCGATCCTGAAGCGGAGCGGCCAGGACAACTTCCACTTCTTCCGCTATCTCTGGAACTCGATCTTCGTGACGGTGATGGCAACCGTCATCACGCTGATCATCAACGCCATGGCCGCCTTCGCCCTGTCGAAATACCAGTTCCGCGGGCGGCTGACCTTCACCATCCTGATCGTGGCGACCCTGCTGATCCCGTCGTCGATCATCCTGGTGTCGCTGTTCTTCGTGGTCTGGAGCTTCGGCATCTTCGGATCGCTCTGGGGCGTCATCATTCCCGCTGCCGCCACGCCGACGGGGGTGTTCCTGCTGCGGCAATACATGCTGACGATTCCCGACGAGTTGCTGGAGGCCGCGCGGATGGATGCCGCCAGCGAATGGCGCATCTTCTGGCGCATCGTCATGCCCCTGTCGCTGCCCGCGCTGTCGGTGCTGGCGATCCTGTCGGTGATCTGGCGCTGGAACGATTTCCTGTGGCCGCTGATCGTGCTGATATCCGACCCCCGGTCGCACACCCTGCAGATCGGCCTCACCCAGTTCTCGGGCGAGTTCAGCACGAACTTCCACTACATCCTGGCGATGACCGTGGTCTCGCTCATCCCCATCACGCTTGTCTTCGTGTGGCTGCAACGCTTCATCACGACGGGCATCGCCACCACGGGCCTGAAATGACCGATAGCCTGCACGCGCTGGAACTGCGCCAGATCCGCAAATCCTTCGGCGCCGTGGACGTGATCCACGGCATCGACCTGCAGATCGAGGAAGGCGAATTCGTGGTGTTCGTCGGCCCCTCGGGCTGCGGCAAGTCCACGCTCTTGCGGCTGATCGCAGGGCTGGATGACCCGACCTCGGGCGACATCGTCATCAAGGGCAAGCGGGTGAACACGGTGCCCGCGTCGGAACGCGGGCTGTCGATGGTGTTCCAGTCCTACGCCCTCTACCCGCACATGTCGGTGCGGCAGAACCTGTCGTTCGGGCTGGAAAACATGCGCATGGAGCGGGCCGAGATCGACCGGCGGGTGGATGCGGCGGCGAAGCTGTTGCAGATCGACCATCTGATGGCGCGCCGTCCGGGGCAGTTGTCGGGCGGGCAGCGGCAGCGGGTGGCGATCGGGCGGGCCATCGTGCGCGAGCCCGTCGTTTTCCTGTTCGACGAGCCGCTGTCGAACCTGGATGCCGAGCTGCGCCTGCAGATGCGGGTGGAGATTTCGCAGCTGCACGACGAGCTGGGCAACACGATGATCTATGTCACCCACGACCAGGTCGAAGCCATGACCATGGCCGACCGGATCGTGGTGCTGCGCGGTGGCCGGATCGAACAGGTGGGGCGGCCGCTCGACCTCTACAACAACCCCGCCAACCGGTTCGTCGCGGGGTTCATCGGGGCGCCGCAGATGAACTTTCTCAAGGGCGCGCTGGAGGGGCGCACCCTGCGGCTGGAGTCGGGCATGGTCCGCGACGTGCCCGTGGCGCAGGCGGGGGCGATGCCGGTGACGATGGGCGTCCGGCCCGAGGCGATCGGCGTGTCGCTGGATGGGCACGGCGACGTGCAGGTGACGGTGAAGAACTTCGAACAACTGGGGTCCGTGACCTACATCTACACAGCGTTCCCGAACGGCGAGACGCTGACGGTGCAACTGCCCCGGCAGATCCCCCTGACCCGCGGCCAGACCATCGGCGTGACCTTCGATGCAGCGTCGTTCCACCTGTTCGGCGGCGAGGGCGACCGCGCGCTGCCCATGAACCGTTGATGGGCCCGCGATGATCCGCGCCGCGCTCATCGGGCTGGGCATGGTGTCGCGCACCTATGCCGATGCCTTCCGCAATTCGGGCCTCGTGTCGCTGGCTGCGGTCGCGTCGAGCCGTCCGCAGACGGCGGCGGGGTGGCTTGCCGCCAACCCGGGGCTCGGGGCGCGCGCGATGACGGTGGCGGATATCGCCGCCGATCCCGCAATCGACTTCGCCATCGTCACGACGCCGCCCAACGCGCGGGCCGAGATCGTCAATGTGTTGTCGGCGGCGGGAAAACCCGTGCTGATGGAAAAGCCGGTGGAGCGCGACCTTGCCGGTGCGACCCGCCTTGTGGAGATGTGCGAGGCGCGTGGCGTGCCCCTTGGCATCGTGCTGCAGCACCGCGCACGGCCGGTGGTGGCCGATCTGCGGACCGTGCTGCCGACCCTCGGGCCGCTGTGCGCGGTCGAGGTCAACGTGCCCTGGTGGCGCCCGCAATCCTACTACGACCAGCCGGGGCGGGGCACCTACGGGCGCGACGGCGGGGGCGTGCTGATCAGCCAGGCGATCCACACGCTGGATCTGATGCTGACGCTGACCGGACCCGTCGCGGACGTGACAGCCATGGTCGCCACCACCGGCCTGCACCGGATGGAGGCCGAGGATTTCGTCGTCGCAGGCCTGCGCTTTGCGGGCGGCGCGGTGGGACAGCTGTTTGCAACGACCGCCAGCTTCCCCGGCAAGGGCGAGACGATCACGCTGCACTGCGCGCAAGGCTCTGCCCATCTGGAGGCCGGGATCCTGCGGATCGACCGGCACGACGGGACCAGCGAAACCATCGGGCAGGCCGCCAGTTCCGGCGCGGGGGCCGATCCCATGGCCTTCACCTCCGACTGGCACCGCGCCGTGATCGAGGATTTCGCCGATGCCGTTACCACGGGCCGCGCGCCGATCTGCCCCGGGCGCGACGCGCTGGAAGTGCATCGCCTGATTGCGGCCATCGAGAAATCCGGGCACACCCGCGGCGCGGTTCCCCTGACAGAGGTCTGACATGGCGTTCAAACTTGGCGTGCTCGGCATCGACCACGGGCATATCTTCGGCATGCTGTCCAACATGAAGGCGCAGGGCTGCACCTGCGACGCCTACTGGACCGACGGTCCCGCGGTCACCGAGACCAAGTTCAACGAGGTCTTTCCCGAAGTGACCAAGGTCGACAGTGCGGCGCGTGTGCTGGACGATCCGGCGGTGAAGATGGTCCTGATCTCGGCCGTTCCCGCCGACCGCGCGGCGCTGGCTATCGCCGCGATGGAGGCGGGCAAGGACGTGATGGTGGACAAGCCCGGCTGCACCACGCTGGAGCAACTCGCCGCGATCCGCGAATGCCAGGCCCGCACGGGGCGCATCTGGACGGTCAACTTTTCCGAACGGTTCGAGGTTCCGGCGGTGACGAAGGCGACCGAACTGGTGATGGGCGGCGCCATCGGCCGCGTGATCCAGACCGTGGGCCTTGGGCCGCACAAGCAGAACCTCAAGACGCGGCCCGAGTGGTTCTTCCACGCCGACCGTTTCGGCGGGATCCTGTGCGATATCGGCAGCCACCAGATCGACCAATTCCTGCACTTCACCGGGTCGGACACCGCTGAAATCGTCCACGCCCATGTGGAAAACACCACGATGCCCGACCATCCGGGCTTTCAGGATTTTGGCGAGATCGTGCTGCGGTCACCCAAGGGCCATGGCTATGTCCGCGTGGACTGGTTCACGCCGAACGGCCTGCCCACCTGGGGCGACGGGCGGTTGTTCATCCAGGGGACGGACGGGTTCATCGAACTGCGGAAATACACCGACATCGGGCGGCCCCATGTGACCAACAGCCTGTTCCTGGTGAACGGCACGGAAAACGCCCTGATCCCCTGCGATGATGCGGGGCTGCCCTATTTCGCGCGGCTGGCCGCCGACGTGCAGGACCGCACCGAAACCGCCGTGTCGCAGGCCCACACCTTCACGGTGATGGACCTGGCGATCCGTGCCCAGATGAAGGCTGTTGCAGCATGAGCCCCCGCAGCATCGTCGTTGTCGGCGCCGGCATCGGAGCCGCACATCTGGCCGGGCTCGCGCAGTTGCCCGACCGCTACCGCATCGCGGCTGTCTGCGACCTGAACGAGGCGCGGGGCCGTCCCCTGGCCGAGACCCACGGCGCGGCCTTCACCACCGATCTGCCCGGCGTGCTGGCCGACCCAAGCGTCGATATCGTGGACATCTGCCTGCCGCCGCACCTGCATTTCCGCGCCTGCATGGACGCGCTCGATGCGGGCAAGGCGGTTGTCTGCGAAAAGCCGCTGGTGCCGTCCCTGCGCGAAGCCGACTTGCTGGCCGCCAAGGTGGCGGAAACCGGCGGCTTCCTGTCGCCGGTGTTCCAGTACCGCTTCGGCCTTGGCACCGCGCAACTTCGCGCGCTGATCGACGCGGGCCTGGCGGGCCGCTGCCATGCCGGCAGTCTGGAGACCCACTGGGACCGGCCCGCGGCCTATTACACCGACGTGGACTGGCGCGGCACCTGGGCGGGGGAATCGGGCGGTGCGCTGCTGGGTCACGCCATCCACATCCACGACCTGCTGCCCTCGATCCTGGGCCCCGTCGCACAGGTCTATGCCGATGTGGCGACCCGCGTGAACCCGATCGAGGTCGAGGACTGCGCGGCCTTGTCGATCCGGATGGAGGAAGGTGCGGTCATCACCTCGTCCGTCACGCTGGGTGCGGCGGGCAACATCAGCCGGATGCGGCTGATGTATGCGGGGTTCACGGTGGAATCCGACCACGCGCCCTATGCGCTGGCGGAAAGGGGCTGGACCTTCACCGCCCGCGCGCCGACGACCCAAGCGCAGATCGACGCCGTGCTGGCGGACGTGACGGCGCCCAAGACCGGCTATGCGGGCATGTTCGACGCCGTTGCCGATGCGCTGGATGGCCACCCGGGGCGCGAAGTGACGCTGGCCGACGCGCGCCGGTCGCTGGAGTTCGTCACCGCCTGCTACCACTCCGCCCGCACCGGCCTGCCCGTGCGCCTGCCGCTTGGGCCGGACCACCCGCTCTATGGAGGTTGGCTGCCGTAGGGAGTTCTTGATGCGCATTCTCTTCACCGGTGGCAGCGGCAAGGCGGGGCGGCATGTGGTGCCATACCTGATGGCGCGGGGGCACCGCGTCCTGAACCTGGACCTGACGCCCCTGAACCACCCCGGTGCGGAAACCCGCATCGCCGACATCACCGACGCGGGCGCGGTGCATGACGTGATGGCGGGGCTGGCGGGGTTCGATGAACTGGACCTGCCCGAACGCCCGCGCTTCGACGCGGTGGTGCACTTTGCTGCCGTCCCGCGCATCCTGCTGACCTCGGACGCGGAATGCTTTCGCGTCAACACGATGGGCACCTACAACGTCATCGACGCGGCCCTTCGGCTGGGTATCCGAAAGGTGATCATCGCGTCGTCGGAAACCACCTATGGCGTCTGCTTCGCCCAAGGGGAACGCCGCCCCGACTACCTGCCCGTGGACGAGGAGCATCCGACCGTCCCCGAGGACAGCTATGCCCTGTCCAAGGTGGTGAACGAGGCGACGG
>CAYYOE010000158.1:0-7139 GCA_964473055.1 uncultured Rhodobacterales bacterium
GACGTGCGCGTGCCGGAATACCGCGCGGACCCGCAGGTGCTGTTCGACGACCTGGCAGCGGCCTACCGCAAGGCCGTGCATGCCTTCCATGCGGCGGGCTGCCGGTATCTGCAGATGGACGACATCTTCTTCGCCTACCTCTGCGACCCCAAGCACCGCGCCGCCAAGGCCGCCGCCGGGCAGGACCCCGACTGGCTGATCGACCGCTACGCCTTCATGCTGCGGGAAGCGATCAAGGACCGCCCCGCCGACATGGTGATCGGGATGCACATGTGCCGGGGCAACTTCAAGTCGACGCACGCGGCCGAGGGGGCCTATGACCTGGCGGCCGAGGCGATCTTCTCGACCGGGGTGGATGTGTTCTTCATGGAGTACGACACCGACCGCGCGGGCGGGCTTGAACCCCTGCGCCTGTTGCCCAAGGGCAAACAGCGGGTGATGCCGGGGTTCATCACCACCAAGACTGCCGCGCTGGAGGATATCGACGACCTGCGCCGCAAGTTCGACGAGGCGGCAGAGTTCGCCGACCTCGACCAGCTGGGCATCGCGCCGCAGTGCGGCTTTGCCTCGACCGAGGAAGGCAACGCGATCACCGAGGACGACCAGAAGCGCAAGCTGGAGCTGGTCGTGCGCACCGCCGAGGCGATCTGGGGCGCCGCGTAGTGAGCGGCGAAAGAGCGGGGGGCTGTCTGCCCCCCGCACCCCCCGAAGGTATTTAGGCAAGGATGAAGGGCGACGACGGGTCCTAGGCCGCCAGCGCCGCCTCGGGCGTGATCGCGTCGAGCCCGAGCGCTTCGCCCACGGCGGCATTGGTCAGTCGGCCGGCGTGCACGTTCAGCCCGGCCCGGAGGTGCGGGTCGGCCGCGCAGGCCGCGTGCCAGCCCTTGTCGGCCAGCGCAAGGACGAAGGGCAGCGTGGCGTTGCCAAGGCCCTGCGTCGAGGTCCGCGCCACCGCACCCGGCATGTTCGCCACGCAGTAGTGCACGATTCCGTCCACGTCGTAGGTCGGGTCCTGGTGGGTGGTGGGACGCGCGGTTTCCACGCAGCCGCCCTGGTCGATGGCCACGTCCACGATGACCGCGCCGGGCTTCATCAGCGCCAGATGCGCGCGGCGGATCAGCTTGGGCGCCGCCGCGCCGGGGATCAGCACCGCGCCGATCACCATGTCGGCGGTCGGCAACAGCGATTCGACCGCCTCGAGGCTGGAATACTGGGTGGTCAGGCGGCCCATGAACACGTCGTCGAGATAGCTCATCCGCGCGATGGAGCGGTCGAGGACAGTGACATTCGCGCCCATCCCCACGGCCACCCGTGCGGCCGCCGTGCCCACGACGCCGCCGCCGAGGATCACCACGTTCGCAGGCCGGACGCCCGGGATGCCACCCATCAGCACGCCGCGCCCGCCATTGGCCTTCTGCAGCGACCAGGCGCCCATCTGCGGGGCCAGGCGTCCGGCGACTTCGGACATCGGCGCCAGAAGCGGCAGCCCGCCGCGGGCATCGGTCACGGTTTCATAGGCGATGCAGGTGGCACCCGAGGCCAGCAGGTCGCGGGTCTGGTCGGGATCGGGGGCGAGGTGGAGGTAGGTGAACAGCAGCTGTCCCGCGCGCAGCATCTTGCGCTCTGCGGGCTGGGGTTCCTTCACTTTCACGATCATGTCCGCGCGGGCGAACACATCGGCTGCCGTGGCAACGATCTCGGCGCCCGCGGCCAGATAGTCGGCATCGGAAAACCCCGAGCCTTCGCCGGCGCCGGTCTCGATCATCACGCGGTGGCGATGGGCCACCGCCTCGCGCGCGGCAGCGGGCGTCAGGCCGACCCGGAATTCCTGGGGTTTCACTTCCTTCGGACAACCGATGATCATGGCGCGCCTCTCCCTGTTTGTCACAGGATGCACGCGCCCTGTTCGAATGTCCGGGCGATCTTGGATCGAAGCAGGGTGTTGTGTCGAAGATTCTTGCGGAGTTTCATGCAAAGATGGGATATCATCGCGTCATGTCCGATCCTGACGCCACCGATCGCCGCATCCTGGCCCTGTTGCAGCGCGACGGGCGCATCACCAATGCCGACCTGGCCGACCGTGTGAACCTGTCGGCCTCGGCCTGTCATCGCCGCGTGCAGCGCCTGGAGAAGGCGGGGTTCATCACCGGCTATGTCGCGCTGGTGGATCCGCGCCGTGTGGGGCGCAAGACCACGGTGTTCGTGGAGATCACCCTGTCCGGTCAGGCCGACGAGGTGCTGGACGCCTTCGAACGCGCCGTGGCGCGCATTCCCGATGTGCTGGAGTGTCATCTGATGACAGGGGCCTTCGACTACCTGCTGAAGGTCGTGGCCGAGGACACCGAGGATTTCGCCCGCATCCACCGGCGTTTTCTTGCGCGGCTGCCGGGCGTCGCGCAGATGCGGTCGTCCTTTGCGCTGCGCACGGTCCGGCAGACGACGGCCCTGCCGGTCTGAGGCCCGCGGGAAGCAAGCTGCCTGTGTCCCTGCGGCAGTATCCGCAAGTTGGCCTTGCCGGGCTCAGGGCAATCAAGCGACGGGACGTCCGCGGGTCGGGTGCAGCCGGATGGGCCGGATGATGGCCGGTCGTGCCGACGCGCGGCCTGTCATTCAGCGCTGGCCGACCGGCACCATGTCGACGGCGTGACGCCCGGTCTGACCGCCAGCCGTGCGCAGGACACCGCGCAGCGGCGCTACATCGGCATAGTCGCGCCCCACGGCCACCTGCACATGGTCGGCCGCGACCAGCACATCGTTCGTCGGATCATAGTCGATCCAGCCCATGTCGGCGCCCACCCAGGCCCGGACCCAGGCATGCATCGCATCCGCCCCTTCCAGCCGGGCCATGCCGGGCGGTGGCAAGGTGCGCAGGAACCCCGAGACATAGCCCGCGGGTACACCCGTGGCGCGAAGCGCCGCGATCAGGATGTGCGCATAGTCCTGGCAGACACCGTGACGGGCGCGGAACGCGACCTCGGGCAGGGTTTCCACGGTGGTCGCTTCGGGATCGAACCGCATCTCGCGATGCAGCGCTGCGCCAAGTCCCTGCACCACGCCCAGGACGGTCTCCGGCCCGGCGCAATCTGCCAGGATGCCGCCTGCCCAGTCCTCGATCCCGGGCGATGGCGGTATCCGCGCCGAGGGGCGGGTGAAGTGGTGCGGCGCGGCAGGCCCAAGATCGCGGGCCGCGGCCACCTCGGCGGCCAGCTGTGCCACGGGCGGCGAGAGATCGAGCGGCGGTTCGATCGCCAGCCGCTCGACCCGGGCCACCACCTCTGCCGTCAGGCTGCCGTGATCGCTGTGCCAGGCCGCCTCGACGGTTGCATTGCCCCAGAAATCGAAGCGATCCAGACGCTCGTCCGGTGCGGGCGACAGGTTCACCAGTCCCGAGACCAGGCGCTGCACGTTCGGCACCGTGGCGGGCAGCAGGCGCAGCACATGCCGTCCGGCCCCCGCGGGCGGGTCATAATCGGTGATAAGGCTGGCGCGGATGTCGTAGATCATGACCTCATCGCAGATAGCTGGACGCGGCGATGTCGGACATGGCGTAGAGGTCTGTGCGCAGGGCAGACAGCACCTCGGCCGTCACCTCGTCGGGTGCGCGCGTCACCAGACCGGTTTCCGCACGCATGGCCGCCGACAGAAGCGGCGACAATGGCCCCCCGCCGCCGCCCGAGGGCGAGCCCTGCGACAACCGGGCCGCCTGCTCGCGCAGGGTCGCAAGGTGGAAGGCCAGCGCCTGGGGGTTGTCGGCGTCGAGCGCCAAGAGGTCGATCACCGACCAGCGTGTCGTGCCGCCGGCATAGCGGCGCCGGTGGCTCATCACGCTGTCGCAAAGCTCGACACAGAGGTCGAGCGCACCCTCGGGCGCCGTGTCGGCTGCAAGGGCCAGAAGCTGCCCGGTCACGCGATCAGCGCTTTCAAGCGCGCGGCCCAGTGTCAGGAATCGCCAGCCGGCGAAGCGATACATGTAGTCGTGCACCAGACCCGCGAACCCCGCGATCTTGCGCAGAAGCACCCCCATGGCCCGCGAACAGTCGTCGCCAGGGGCGACCGTCGTGGCCAGTTGCCGTGCAGTCCGCCGCAGGTCTGTCAGGGCTGCCCAGCCGTCGACCGAGAAACGGTCGCGCACCTTGGACGCGCAGGCCGCCGCACTGTCCAGATCACGGATCAACGCCCTTGGCACCGTCTCGGACGGGTCGATGCCGGAACCTTCGAGATGTGCCTCGATCGCCTCGATCAGGGGCGAGGTGCCGCGCCCGGCTTCGGCCAGGCGCAGGTGATAGGCGCGCAGGACGCGCACGATGCCCTCGGCGCGTTCGACGTAGCGGCCCAGCCAGAACAGGTTGTCGGCCGCCCGCGCGGGCAGAAGCCCCGCCACCATGCGTTCGGGCGCGCGGGTCGGGGGCAGGGCGACGGCCTTGCCGGGTTCGCGCTCGATCCAGACATCGGCCACCGAACCGCCGCGCTGCATCGCCAGCGCCGAGGCGTCGTCGCTGCGCCCGATTCGGGCGTAGCCACCGGGCATCACCGCCCAGCCGCCATCGGCCCGCCGGGCAAGGAAGACCCGAAGGGTCATCGGGCGCGGCGCAAGGCCGCCGTCGACGTAGGCGGGCGTAGTGGACAGCGAAACGTGTTCCTGCGCAACGAGGTCCGCGCCGCGCGCCAGAATTCGGTCGGCAACCCCCGCAGCATTGCCTGGCACCGACGGCTCATCGGCATCGAACGGCAGCCGGTTGGACATGGCGCTGCCCACCGTCACCCGGTCGAGATGCGCCAGCACCCAGTCGCGTTCGGTGGCCTGTCCGCACCACCATGTCGCTATGTTCGGCATGCGCAGGGACTGCCCTGTCAGCGGTTCGGCCAGCGCGGGCAGGAACGCCAGCAGCGCGCGTGTCTCCAGCACGCCCGTGCCAAGCGCGTTGAGCAGTGTCAGCCCGCCCGATCGGACCGCCGCGACCAGACCCGGCGTGCCGATGGCCGAAGTCTCGTCCAGTTCCAGCGGATCACAGAAGGTGGAATCGATCCGCCGCCACAACACCGACAGTGGCCGCGGTCCGGCAATGGTGCGCACCATGGCCCGCCCATCGACCACGGTGAGATCCTCACCTTCCAAGAGCAGGAAGCCCAGATGACGCGCGATGTAGGTATGCTCGAAGTAGGTGTCGTTCATCGGCCCGGGCGACAGGATCGCGGCCCGCCCGCCGCCCGGGCCCTGCAGGGCCTGGACCGTGTCGCGCAGGGTGTCGAAGAAGGGGGCGAGCCGCCGGACTCCCGCGCCGGGATAGAAGTCGGCGAAAGTGCGGCTGGCGGCCAGCCGGTTCTCCAGTGCGAAACCGGCGCCAGAGGGGGCCTGGGTCCGGTCGCCCAGGACGAACCATGTTCCGTCCGGATTGCGACCGATCTCGAAGGCCAGAAGGTGCAGGAAATTGCCGCCCGGGGGACGTACCCCAACCATCGGACGCAGCCATTCGGGACTGCCCGCGATGATCTGGGCGGGCAAGTGCCCATCCCGCACCAGGCGCCCTTCGCCATAGAGGTCGGCGCAGACCGCTTCCAGTAGGTCGGCGCGCTGCTGCAGCCCGGCCTCGATCCCGGCCCAGTCCTCGGCCGACAGGATCACCGGCACATGGCTGAGGGGCCAGGCGCGTTCGGTGCCGTTCGCGGATGGCGCATACTGGCGAAAGAACACGCCCGCGTCGTTCAGGTACTGGTCTCCGCGCGCGAAGGCCTGATCCAGCACCTCGGGCGCCATCCCGGCCAGATGCCGCAGGAACGGGCGCCAGACGGGGCGGATGACACCGGGCGCCGCGAAGATCTCGTCCGGCACGCCGGGGCGCGGGCGATAGGCGACCAGCAGGCCGGGAAGATCCGCGTCCGGCCCGTCATCGGCCGGGATGCCCTGCCGGCGGTCCATGTCAGACAGCCCCTGCTGCGGTGCGTCGAAGGTCCAGCGTCATCGGAAACTCGGGGTGGACCTGTTCGCGCGGCGGGGTGAAGCTGCCGGGTGTGTGGCCATGCGGCTCGAACCGGGCCAGACGGCGCGCCTCGGCCTCGTTCCCGTTCACGGGGAAGGTGTCGTAGCTGCGTCCGCCCGGATGGGCCACGCGGTAGACGCAACCGCCCAATGCCCGGCCCGACCAGGTATCGTAGATGTCGAAGGTCAGGGGCGCGTCCACCGGCAGGACGGGGTGCAGCGCCAGCGCCGGCTGCCAGGCCTTGAACCGCACCCCCGCCACCGTCACGCCGTTTTCCCCCGCGGGCCGCATGGGTACCCGGCGCGTGTTGCAGGTGACGGCATAGCGCCCCGGATCGGCGGCGGTCAGCTTCACCTGCACCCGTTCCACGGAGCTATCGGCATAGCGCACCGTCCCGCCGATCGCGCCGGTCTCGCCCAGAACATGCCAGGGCTCCAGCGCCTGCCGCAGTTCCAGATGCACGCCCTCGGCCGTCACCTCGCCATAGAACGGGAACCGGAACTCGGCCTGTGCGGTGAACCACGCGGGATCGAGGTCGAAGCCATGGGCGCGCAGATCGGCCAGCACGTCCAGGAAATCGGTCCACAGATGGTGCGGCAGCATGAAGCGGTCGTGCAGGGTGGTGCCCCAGCGGGTGAACCCCCCCGTCGCGGGCCGTTCCCAGAACCGCGCGATCAGCGCCCGGATCAGCACCTGCTGCGCCAGCGACATCCGCGGGTCGGGCGGCATCTCGAAGCCGCGGAACTCCACCAGCCCCAGCCGCCCCGTGGGCCCGTCGGGCGAGAACAGCTTGTCGATGCAGATTTCCGACCGGTGCGTGTTGCCCGTCACGTCGATCAGCAAGTTGCGGAACAGCCGGTCCACCAGCCACGGCGCGGGCGGCGTGCCCTGCCCCGGCAGCGGCACCTGCGCCAACGCGATTTCCAGCTCGTACAGGCTGTCATGCCGCGCCTCGTCGATGCGGGGCGCCTGCGACGTCGGCCCGATGAACAGGCCCGAGAACAGGTAGGACAGCGACGGATGCCGCTGCCAGTGCAGCACGAGCGACTTCAGCAGGTCGGGCCGCCGCAGGAACGGGCTGTCGTTCGGGGTGCGCCCGCCGACGACCACATGGTTGCCGCCCCCGGTGCCGCAATGCTTGCCGTCGATCATGAACTTGTC
>CAYYOE010000159.1:0-7116 GCA_964473055.1 uncultured Rhodobacterales bacterium
GGCTGCCGCCGATGAATTCGTCGAACACCCGGACGCTGCCGATCAGCGCCTTGTCCGCCCCTTGCGCTGCATTGACCAGCGCGGCCGCCTCGACCCGGTCATCGACCACGAAGGCGAAGTCGCGTTCGACCGCCTGGAAATCGGACAAGGCCAGCGCGGGCCGCGTCGTGGTGCGGGCCTTGGGTTGCGGGATGGCGTCCAGATGGATCGCGAAGGCCACCGCGGGGCCCTTGACGTCCATCGCGGCCAGCACGCGGGGATGCACCTCGCCCAGTCCCGCCAGCACCACCTTGGGGCCAAGGCCCAGCTTGGCCGACCGACCGGGGTGCCACCAGGGGTTCACCTGCCGGATCGTGGTCAGCTTCTCGGGCGCGCCCAGTGCGGCCAGGATCGCCTCGGCATCGGACTTGGCATCCCAGACGTCCACGGGACGGCGGCTGCCCAGCCGGTCGCGGGGCGCGGTCTGGCCGACCAGAAGGCCCGCGATCATCGCCTCCTGCTCGCCCGGTTCGCCGCCCTTGAACACGGGACCGACCTCGAACAGCGCGAGGTCGGCGAACCCGCGCGCCTGGTTCCGCGCGGCCGCGCGCAACAGGCCAGGCAGCAGCGACGGGCGCATGTGGCTCATGTCGCTGGCGATGGGGTTTTCCAGTTCGGTCGCCTCGGTCCCGCCGCCGAACAGGCCGGCGGCCTGCTGGTCGATGAAGCTGTAGGTGACGCATTCGTTGTAGCCGAGCGCCGCCGCGGTGCGCCGCGCCAGCCCCTCGCGCCGCTGCGCGGGCGTGAGGACGGGTTTCGGGACGCCCGCCGGACGGGGCAGGGGGGTGCCCTGCAGCTTGGTCAGGGACGCGATGCGCGCGACCTCCTCCACCAGATCGGCCTCGCCCTGCACGTCGGGCCGCCAGCTGGGCGGGCTGGCCATGTCGCCGTCCAGCCGGAAACCGAGCGCTTCCAGCGTGGCACGCTGCGTGGCTTCGGGGATGACCATGCCCACCAGGCTGATCACGCGCGCGGGGTCCAGCCGATAGGCGCGGGACGTGTCGGGCACGGCGCCGTCCAGCACCACGTCCGACGCCTCGCCGCCGCAGAGATCGAGGATCATCCGCGTCGCAGCCTCCAGCCCCGGCAGGGTGAAGGCCGGGTCCACGCCGCGTTCGAACCGGTAGCGGGCGTCGGAATTGATCTTCAGCGCACGGCCGGTCAGGGCGATGGTCACCGGGTCCCAGTAGGCGGATTCGAGGAACACGTTCACCGTGTCGCCGGTCACGCCGCTCGCCGCGCCGCCCATGATGCCGGCCAGGCTTTCGGGGCCGTGGTCGTCGGAAATCACCATCTGGCCGGGCTGCAGGGTGTAGGTCCGCTCGTCCAGCGCGGCCAGGGCCTCGCCGCCCATCGCCGGATGGATGCGCAGGTTGCCGCTCACCTTGTCGGCGTCAAAGACGTGCAGCGGGCGGCAGGCGTCGATGGTGAAGAAGTTGGTGATGTCGACCAGCGCCGAGATCGGGCGCAGGCCGATCGCGCGCAGGCGGTCCTGCAACCAGGCGGGCGAGGGGCCGTTCGTCACGCCGCGGATCAGGCGCCCGGCGAACAGCGGGCAGCCGAGGGGCTTCAGGCTGTCGTCGATCGCCACGCCGATGGGGCAGGGGAAAGTGCCGGGCACCGGGTCGATCCCCTGCGGCTTCAGGGTGCCAAGGCCCCGCGCCGCCAGATCGCGCGCGATCCCGCGCACGCCCAGCGCATCGGGCCGGTTGGGCGTGATGCCGATCTCGATGACCGGGTCAGCGCGGCCGGGGTCGTTCGCGGCCAGCCAGTCGGCAAAGGCCGTACCCACCGCGGGCGCGCCCGGCAACTCGATGATGCCGTCGTGGTCCGCGCCCAGGCCCAGTTCCCGCTCGGAACACATCATCCCGTGGCTTTCGACCCCACGGATCTTGCCCACCTGGATCGTGGTGTCGATCCCCGGCACATACTGCCCCGGATGCGCCACCACCACGAAGATCCCTGCCCGCGCGTTCGGCGCGCCACAGATGATCTGCTGCTCGCCCCGCGCCGTGGCCACACGGCAGACACGCAGCCGGTCCGCCTCGGGGTGCTGCTCGGCCGCCAGGACATGGCCCACCGTAAAGCCCTGCAGCCGCGCGGCGGGGTCCACGACCTCCTCGACTTCCAGCCCGAGGTCGGTCAACGCGTCGGCGATCTCGGACACCGACGCGGTGGTGTCGAGATGGTCGCGCAGCCAGGACAGGGTGAACTTCATCGCGGCTTCCTTCGATTGGCCCCGTTCGATTGGGCCTGCGCCTGTTAGCGCGCGTGCGCGGTCAAGAAAAGGCCCGTGGGCCTGTCCGGTTCCGCTTCGATGTGGTCCAAATATCCTCGGGGGGGTGAGGGCCGCCCGGAACGATGCCCGGTGGGCATCGTTCAGGCCCGAACGCCCGTGGACCATGTCCACGGGCGGCCGTCAGGCCCTTGGGGGGCAGACAGCCCCCCGTTGCCGGCTCGTTACGATGTGCGCCGCCGGAAAACACGAAACCCCCGGGCAGCCTGCCACGGGGGTTCGCATCTCGTCCCGCCCCGGGGCATTCACCCCCGGGCGACGCATCGCTTCACGTCAAAGAAGCCCTTCGCGCTGGGCCTTCTTGCGCGCCAGTTTCCGGGCCCGGCGGATCGCCTCGGCCCGCTCGCGCGCCTTTTTCTCGGACGGCTTCTCGAAATGCTGCTTGAGCTTCATCTCGCGGAACACGCCCTCGCGCTGAAGTTTCTTCTTCAGGGCACGAAGCGCCTGATCGACGTTGTTGTCGCGAACGCTGACCTGCATGTGGTTGTCACCACCTTTCCGGGTTAGAGTTGATGTCACGCAGGGACGCGGCCCTATATCAGCGGCATTGTCCCATGTCCACCGCCCCCGTCCAAGGGGCACGAAACCAGTGCAGGCAGGCCCGATGACCGACGACACCGATACCCCCAACCCGATGCGCGACCGGCTTCTGGACGCCGCGCTGTCCCATGTGGCCTTCGACGGCTGGTCGCCCGCGACCTTTGCCGCCGCCTGCCGCGATGTGGGGATCGACGAGGCGCTGGCACGGGCGGAGTGCCCGCGCGGGGCTGTCGATCTGGCCCTGGCCCTGCACCGGCGCGGTGATGCCGAGATGCTGCGGGCCCTGCGGGTGGAACCGCTGACCGACCTGCGGTTCCGCGAGAAGGTTGCGCGCGCCGTGCGCCTGCGGATCGAGGCGATTCCCGACCGCGAGGCGGTGCGCCGCGCCTCGACCCTGTTTTCCCTGCCGCATCTGGCGCCCGAGGGCGCGCGGCTGATCTGGGGCACGGCCGACGCGATCTGGACCGCGCTGGGCGATACATCGGACGACCTGAACTGGTACACCAAGCGCGCGACCCTGTCCGGGGTCTATGCGGCGACGGTGCTGTTCTGGCTGGGCGACGACAGTGCCGACCACCAGGCCACCTGGGCCTTCCTCGACCGCCGGATCGAGGACGTGATGCGGATCGAGGAGGTGAAGGCGGCGGCGCGCAAGAACCCGCTTCTGCGGCCGGCGATGCTGGTGCAGGACTGGGTGGCCGCGCGCGTCCGGCCCCCGAACGGGACGCCGCGCTTCGACCTGCCGGGGCTGATGGCGGGCCGGGCGCCGATGGGGCGCGGGCCGGGCGCATCCTGAAGGCGCGGCACGCTGCCTTGCCCCCCTGCGCCGCAGGGGGCATGACCGACCGGAGGGAGGCCCGCCCATGACCGATTCCGCCGACATAGCCCGCCCCCCCGCGACGATGCGGGCCATCGAGATCGCGCGTCCGGGCGGCCCCGACGTGCTGGTGCCCTGCACCCGCCCCGTGCCGGTGCCCGGACCGGGGCAGATCCTGATCCGTGTGGCCTTTGCGGGCGTGAACCGTCCTGACGCGCTGCAGCGCGCGGGAAGCTACGCCCCGCCGAAGGGCGCGTCGGATTTGCCGGGTCTTGAATGCGCGGGCCATGTCGCGGACGTGGGGCCGGGTGTGACCGAGTGGAAGCCGGGCGATGTGGTCTGTGCCCTTCTGCCGGGCGGCGGCTATGCGGAGTATGCCGTTGCACCTGCCGCCCATGCCCTGCCAGTCCCCGCGGGCCTGCCACTGCGCGAGGCCGCCTGTCTGCCCGAGACCTTCTTCACGGTCTGGGCCAACGTGTTCCGGCGCGGCGGCCTGCAGGCAGGCGAGCGGTTTGTCGTCCACGGCGGGTCGTCCGGCATTGGCACCACCGCGATCCAGCTGGCCCGCCTGTTCGGCGCGCGGGTCTTTGCGACCGCCGGGTCGGAGGCCAAGTGCGAGGCCTGCCGCGCGTTGGGGGCCGAACGCGCGATCAACTACCGGACCGAGGATTTCGTGGCGATCCTGAAGGCAGAGGGGGGCGCAAACCTGATCCTCGACATGGTGGGGGGCAGCTATCTGCCCCGCAACGTGAAGGCGCTGGCCGATGACGGGCGGCTGGTGCAGATCGCGTTCCTGGAAGGGCCGAAAGTGGAACTGAACTTTGCCGAGGTCATGGTGCGCCGCCTGACCATCACCGGGTCCACCCTGCGCCCGCAGTCCGACCTTGCCAAGGCGCGGATTGCCGCGGACCTGCGGGCACAGGTCTGGCCGCATCTGGCCGCGGGGCGGGTCGCGCCTGTCATGGACAGCGAGTTCCCCCTCGACCGGGCTGCGGAGGCCCATGCGCGCTTGGAAACCTCGGCCCATATCGGGAAGATTGTCCTGCAGGTCAGGTGATCCCCCCCGATCCCTGCCGCATGTCCGGTGCGTTCCAGCGCGCATTGTCGCGGACCGGACGGTGAGATTAACGCCGCGTTAACGGCTTTGCGGTAAGCGCGGACCGGTTCGGTTTAGGGGGTTCATTGAAATGCGTGCCGTTCTTCTTGCCCTGGCGTTTGTCGCGGTCGCCGTGGTCCCGGCCTCGGCCTCGACCATCCTGAGTTATACCGGAAGCGGCCCCTTCGGGGCACCAGACCTGTCCGATCGGGTGAACATCCAGTCCCCGGAGTTCAACGAGGGACGGGCGGGCGGTGTACTGGCAGGTCAGTTCCGCATGACCGACGATGCGCCCGACGGGCTGGGCGACTTTCTGGCGTTTTGCGTGGACCTGGCCCAGACGCTGAAACCCGGGCAGTCCTATTCGGTCGAGGCGCTGCCGTTCTCGACGGCCGCTGTGGCCAATCTCGACCGGCTCTTCACCGGGTTCTACACGGGCGTTACGGACCGGCTGTCCGCCGCCGCCTTCCAGGTGGCGATCTGGGAGATCATCACCGACAGCGACACCGTGCTGGATCTTGCGTCGGGCGGCTTCACCGCAGCCAACCGGCACGGGGCCTCGGGCGACGTGATTGCCTCGGCAACCGCACTGCTGAACGGGCTGTCCGGTGCCGGGGCCGGGGGATACCAGATCACGTTCCTTCGCTCGGCGACCAGTCAGGACCTGATCACCGTGTCGCCCGTGCCATTGCCGGGTGCGGCAGGGCTGCTGGCCGCAAGTGTGCTTGCGTTCGGTGCCATCCGCCGCCGGAGGGCATGTCCCGACGAGGGCTGCGCGAATAGTCGTTTCACGGCCAGAAGGCCCGCATTCTGGGCTGAACGGACCCGCGCGACGCCCGCCCTGGGGACGTGACCGCAACGCAAGGGAACCGGGACCCGACTGCCAGGCTGCCGACCCTGGTGCCGTCAGCCTGAGCCCATCGCGTCGGACCCTGTCCGCCGGAACACGCTGGTCTGGAACGCCTGCCGGTTGCCTTTGGGCGTAACGTGGACATGGGACCGGGCCTCGATCGGGACAAATCCTCCGGGCGCGATGCGCGCGACCTTTTCCGCCAGCGCCTCGGGCGACCAGCGCTGGACGGGCAGGCCCGAACAGGTCTCGGGGCCCTCCGGGAAAAAGGTCGAGATGATTGCAGCTCCCCCGGGGGCCACGGCGGCAGCCAAGGCGCGGCCATAGCCCGCGCGCGCCTCTGGGTCGGTCAGGAAGTGGAACACCGCCCGGTCGTGCCAAGCGCCCCAGGTGCAGGACGGAACGAACCGCGTCACGTCGCCCACGAACCATTCGACCTGCGCGGCCACCGGTCCCAGCCGCTCGCGCGAGGCGGCAAGTGCGGTGGCGGACAGGTCGAGCACCCCCACGGGGTCGACGCCCGCCGCAACAAGGTGATCGACAAGCCGCGAGGCGCCGCCGCCCACGTCGATGACCCCGGCCTCCTGCACGCCGTGGCCCAGGATCAGGTCGAGCGATTGTTCGGGCCTTGCCTCGAACCAGGTCAACGCGGTGTCGTCCCGCGCGCCATAGACGCGATCCCAGTGTTCGGCACCTGCCTCCGTATCTGCCGTCATCGCTGCACCGGGTCCAGCAGGGCATCCGTCATCCGGCAGTCGCGGATCACATCCGCGCCGCAGGTCCGCGGCTGCAGATCGCGGGTCAGGCAGACCCGCGCTTCCTGGATGCGTCCGTCGCGACAGGTGATCGTGACCATGTCGGGTGTCCATCCGGGGTTTGCCGCCAGGAACGCTTCTTCGACCACACGGGCGGGCAGACGCACGGGTTCCACCAGCAGCGGCAGTTGCGGCGGCGGCGTGACCGCGTCGAAAGCCCGGCGCGACAGCGCGAAATAGTCGCGCACGGACAGCCCCGAGCATCGCCCGTGCTTGCGCCACTGGTGCCAGGCCGACCCGGCATCGCCCATGATGTCGGCCATGGCCGCCGTCTCGGCGCGAGACGGGTCGCGGTGGATGGTCCGGCAGTACGACGGCCAGCCGCGTTCGTATTGCGGCCAGAGACCGTGCAGAACGAAGCCCAGCGTCCGGTCGCATTGCGGGCTGCCCCGGTCGCGACCTTCCAGCGCGCACCAGGTCGGCGACCAGGACAGGCTGAGCACCCAGTAGTCGAAATCGCCCGCCCGCTCGCCCGCGGCGTGCGCCGGACCGGCCAAAACCGGTCCGGCGAGCAACGCCAGCGCGATCAGCACTCCCCGCATTTCCCTCTTCCCCTTCGTCGCGCCCGGGCCTATATGCCAGACGAACTTCCCCGAAATCGCGGAAAGGGTCCAGCCGGACCAACCGATTTCCCGGCCCGGAGAAGCCTTGCCCAACGCCCCC
>CAYYOE010000160.1:0-5174 GCA_964473055.1 uncultured Rhodobacterales bacterium
GGTGGTGGCCGCAAGCCCTACGCCCAGAAGGGCACCGGCAACGCCCGCCAGGGCTCCATCCGTGGCCCGCACTTCGTCGGTGGCGGCGTGGCCCTCGTGCAGGGTGCGAAGTCGCTCGACGGCGTAAAGGGTGCGAACAGCGACCAGGATGCGGGCATCGCCATCATCCGCCGCGCGCTGGAGGCCCCGTTGCGCCAGATCGCCCAGAACGCGGGCGTGGACGGTGCGGTCGTGGCGGGCAAGATCCGCGAGTCGAACGACAAGACCTTCGGCTTCAACGCCCAGACCGAGGAATATGGCGACATGTTCAAGTTCGGCGTGATCGACCCCGCGAAGGTCGTTCGCACCGCGCTGGAGGATGCGGCCTCGGTCGCCGGCCTGTTGATCACCACCGAGGCGATGGTGGCCGACAAGCCGAAGGACAAGGACGCTGCACCGGCGATGCCGGGCGGCGGCGGCATGGATTTCTGATCGGGTCCACCCGGTCGAAAACGCAAAAGGGGCGCCTTCGGGCGCCCCTTTCTTGTTTGCGATCGGGCCGGGGATGGATCGCGCGGCGAACCGGTCTGCGGTCCGTCAGCCGCGGCGGCGGCGACGCAGGGCCGCCACCCCGGCCAGCCCGCCCAGGAGCAGCAGGCCCGAGGCGGGAAGCGGGATCACTTCGGGGTCGGGGTCGCCGCCACCTCCGCCACCGTTGCCGGGGCCGCCCGCGGCGCGGAAATAGAGGTTGTCGAAGGACAGCCCGTCACCGAACAAGGACCCCGTGATCGAGACGGTCGAGAACGCGGCTTCGCTGGTCACGCCAAAGAAAAGGGTGTTGCCGGTGAAGGTCGGGAACGTGTCGTCCTGCCGCCTTGCATAGTCGGTCACGATGTCGAACATCTCGCCGTTGCCGAGGCTGGCGGTAAGGGTGGTCGTGCCGCTTGTCAGGTCGCCGGCGCCGCCGATGAAGATGCCGAAGGCGGTCAGGGGCGACGTGAAGCTGAACAGGATCGCATCGGGCGACGCGATATAGGGCGCGTTCAAGCCGCTGAGGGCCGCATCATCGTCCGGCGCCGCCAGGCCGAAGAAGGTAAACCCCGTGCTCGGCGCGGGCGGGCAGTACGCGGTGCCCACACAGCTTGCCGTCCCGCCGCCAAAGGTGATCGTGGACCCGTCGAGGGTGGCGCCCTCGAAGTCCTCGAACACCGATCCGGCGGTGTCGGGGTCTGCGAAGAACAGCGTCGGGTCATTGTAGGTCGCCGCGAGGGCCGGCGCCGATACGAGGGATGCCGCAAGCACGCCGAGTGCAATCCGCTTCATTGTCAAATCCTCATCGGTTTCAGGGGCAAGGTTAACACCTCGTTAACCAATTGCCAGCCCGATCCTGCGGCCAAGGCCGTTTCCCGGTGCGAAACGCAGTGTTTCGCACCTACCCGACTCTGGCTGATCTCAGCCCTTCAGGATGGCATATGGCAGGACGCCGCGGTGGTCGTGGTCGACGCTCAGTCGGCTTTCCAAAGGTGGGACGCTGCGCTGGTGGCAGTCGGGCCGGTCGCAGATGCGGCAGGAAATGCCGATGGGCTCGAACGCCGCCGGGTCCGGCAGGGGAAGTCCCCGCGCATAGACCAGCCGGTCGGCATGGGCGATCTCGCAGCCCAGACCGATCGCGAAACGCCGCACGGGTGCATCGAACGACCCGGCCGGTTTCGTCACGTCGCGGGCAAGGCAGAAGTAGCGCACGCCGTCGGGCGTCTCGGCCAGTTGCCGCAGGAAGCGGCCCGGCGTCTCGAATGCGCGGTGGACATTCCACAGCGGGCAGGCCCCGCCGAACCGCGCAAACTGCAACCGGGTGGCGGAATGGCGTTTCGTGATCGTGCCCGCCTGATCGACGCGCACGAAGAAGAACGGAATGCCCTTCGCGCCCGGGCGCTGCATCGTGGACAGCCGGTGCGCCACCTGTTCGATGGAGGCGCCGAACAGATCCGCAAGGCGTTCAAGATCATGGCCGGTCGCCTCGGCGGCGTCCTGGAACCGGGCATAGGGCATCAGCGCGGCGCCGGCGAAGTAGTTGGCAAGGCCAGCGCGGGCGATTTCGCGCGCGGCCGGTGTTGCGAAACGCGCAAGGTCCAGGGTCGCGTCGATCAGTTGGGCGTGGGACTGCAGGGCATGGTGGTGCAGCAACTGGAAGCGACGGGTCGGGGCAGGCGAGCGGCCCGAAAGCGTCAGGCGACGTGCTGCGGGGTCGAAGGTTCGCAGCGCCAGATCGTCGGACAACGCGACGGCAACGCCCGCGGCCTCGAGCGCGGCCTCGGCCGCGGCGGCGGCATCGCCGGTGGGGGCGGTCGTGGCAAAGCGTTCCGCGGCACGGTCCACGGCGTCGATGTAGTTGTTGCAGTAGTGGAAGAAGTCCCGCACCTCTTCCCAGGGGGAAAGGCGCGCTTCGGGGCCCTGGCGGCCCAGCGCTTCGTCGATCGCCGCCAGACGTTCGGTCGCCTGCCGGTAGGCGCGGTGCAGGTCCAGCATCGAACGCGCCAGGGCAGGGGCATTGGCGGCAACCAGCCGCAGGTCGGCGGTCGGGGGCGAGGCCCCGGCGAGGACCGGGTCGGCAAGCGCCTCGGCCAGGTCCGACACCAGCCGCTCGGCATCGCCGGTCGCCAATTCGGTCACATCCATCCCGAACTCGCGCGCGAGGGCCAGCACGACGCTGGCGCTGACCGGGCGGGCGTTGTTCTCCATCTGGTTGAGATAGGGCAGCGACACGCCCAGCCGCTCGGCAAAGGCGCGCTGTGTCAGGCCAAGGCGCGTGCGCGTCTCGCGCAGCTTGGCCCCGGCATAGAGCTTGCGGGCGGTCATCGGCGATCCTGCTTTGCAATGCCCCGGTCAGGCTTTGCAAACCATCCTGCACGGGGTCTCAGCCGCGGGCAAGCTGTCGTTCGCGTTGCAGCACATAGAGGATCGACACCAGCGCAAGGGTCGATGTCACCACCATGATCAGAACCAGCGGCATCGCCCCGCGTTCGGGCGTCAGCAGGAACCCCGCCAGCGCCGACAGCGCCGCGCCGCCGCCGATCATGATTGCCCCGCCCAGCCCCGAGGCCGTGCCCGCCAGGTGCGGCCGCACCGACAGCATGCCCGCCGCGGCGTTCGGCATGACCAGGCCGTTGCCCAGGCCAACGAAGGTCATGAAGGCGAAGAACACCCAGACATTGCCGAAGCCCGCGAGGAACAGGGCAAGCTGCACCGACAGACCGGCGAGGGTCACCAGGCAGCCCGCGAGGATCAGGCGATTGATCCCCACCCGCACGGCCAGCCGCGCCGAGACGAAGTTGCCCAGGAGGTAGCCCACCGCCGGCGCCCCGAAGACCACGCCCAGGACCGACGGGGACAGCCCGAACACCACCGATCCCACGAAGGGCGCGCCGCCCAGATAGGCGAAGAACGCCCCCGAGGCGAAGGCCGAGGCCAGGCAGTAGCCCCAGAACCGACGGGCGGTCAGCAGTTGCGGGTACTGGCGGATCTGGCCCATCAGGCTGGAGTCGGACTTGGCCGCCGTTTCGCCGAGGTCGCGCCAGACCAGCCATGTCACCAGCATGCCAGAGGCCAGCAGGAGCACGAACACCGAATGCCAGCCAAAGGCATCGTCCAGCACGCCCCCCAGCGCGGGCGAGATCATTGGCACCAGCGTCATCCCCATGGTGACATAGCCGATCATGCTGGCAGCCTGGTCCTGCGGGACCATGTCGCGCACCACGGCGCGGCTTAGCACCATGCCGGTCACGATAACCGCCTGCAGCATGCGGAAGGCCAGAAACACCTCAACCGTCGGGGCGAACAGGCAGCCCACTGTTGCGAACAGGAAGATGATGCAGCCGCCCAGGATCACCGGGCGGCGTCCGTAGCGGTCGGACAGCGGGCCCACGACGATCTGCAGCACGGCGTTGACGCCCAGGTAGATCGCGACTGACAGCTGCATCAGCGCATAGTCGGTCTGGAAATAGGCCGTCATGGCGGGCAGCGACGGCAGCATCACGTTCATCGACATCGCCGACAGCCCGGCGATCAGGATCAGAGTGGCGATGTGCGGGGGCGAGGTCCGGTCAAGGAAGCGTACCGCCGGGCGGGCGGTCAGGGAGGTGTCCGGGCTGGCCATGGTCTTGACCTAGCGCCGCCGCGTTCCGCTGTCCATGTGCAGGGATGCACAGCGCTTCAGGACCACTTGTGGAAGATGAAGAAGGCCCTCGCGGCGATCAGGGAAAACCCGATGAGGTGGTTCCAGCAAAGCGGTTCCCTCAGGTAGACGACGCTGACGACGGCGAAGATGCACAGGGTGATGACTTCCTGGATGGCCTTCAACTCCGCCGCGCTGAAATATCCGTGCCCGTAGCGGTTGGCCGGCACATGTAGCGGGTAATCGGAACAGGCGATGCCCCAGCTGATCAGGACGACGGTGATCAGCGAGGCCGACGTGAACTTCAGGCGCCCGTTCCAGGCAAAGGTCATGAAGACGTGCGAGGCAATCAGGAAACCGATCGTCAGGACCGGGACGGGGATGTACCGCATGGCGCGACGAGGGCAGGGATTCGGCCGCAGTCGTCGCACGAGGCAGGACGACGGTCATGCCTTCTTGGATTTGCAAATTTTCCAGACTTTTTGAAAGGGTGTTTGCAAATTAACTCGATCCCGCTTTCCGTTCGGATCGGGCGCCGCTATCCTTGCGTGCAAAGCGGGAGGGACGGATGAAGGACATCCTGGGCGAGCTTGAGGATCGTCGCGTTGCGGCGCGGGCGGGGGGCGGTGCGACGCGGGTCGAGGCGCAGCACGGCAAGGGCAAGCTGACGGCGCGCGAGCGGGTCGAACTGCTGCTGGACGAGGGCAGCTTCGAGGAATGGGACATGTTCGTGGCCCACCGCTGCACCGACTTCGGGATGGAACAGAACCGCCCCGCGGGTGACGGCGTGGTGACGGGCTGGGGCACGGTCAATGGGCGCCTTGTCTACGTCTTCAGTCAGGACTTCACCGTCATGGGCGGGTCGGTGTCGGAAACCCACGGCGCGAAGATCTGCAAGATCATGGACATGGCCCTGCAAAACGGCGCGCCCGTGATCGGACTGAACGATTCCGGCGGGGCGCGCATCCAGGAAGGCGTGGGCAGCCTTGCGGCCTATGGTGAGGTGTTCCAGCGCAACATCGAG
>CAYYOE010000160.1:5184-7116 GCA_964473055.1 uncultured Rhodobacterales bacterium
ATGGCCTCGGGCGTCATCCCCCAGCTGTCGGCCATCATGGGCCCCTGCGCGGGCGGCGCGGTGTACTCCCCCGCCATGACCGACTTCATCTTCATGGTGCAGGGGTCGTCCTACATGTTCGTGACCGGGCCCGAGGTGGTCAAGACGGTGACGAACGAGGTCGTGACGGCCGAGGAACTGGGCGGCGCCAGCACCCACACCCGCACGTCGTCCGTCGCCGATGGTGCGTTCGAGAACGACGTCGAGGCGATGACCGAGGTCCGCCGTCTGGTGGATTTCCTGCCGCTCAACAACCGCGAGAAACCCCCGGTGCGGCCGTTCTTCGACGATCCCGCGCGGGTGGAGCCCAGCCTCGACACGCTGGTGCCCGACAACCCGAACCAGCCCTACGACATGAAGGAACTGATCCAGAAGGTCGCGGACGAGGGCGATTTCTACGAAATCCAGGCCGACCACGCAAAGAACATCATCACCGGGTTCGTCCGGCTGGAAGGGTCGACCGTGGGCGTGGTCGCGAATCAGCCGATGGTGCTGGCCGGGTGCCTCGATATCGACGCCAGCCGCAAGGCCGCGCGGTTCGTGCGCTTCTGCGACGCGTTCGAGATCCCGATCCTGACCTTTGTCGATGTCCCCGGGTTCCTGCCCGGCACGGCGCAGGAATACGGCGGCATCATCAAGCACGGCGCGAAACTGCTGTTCGCCTACGGGCAGGCGACGGTCCCCAAGGTCACCGTGCTGACGCGCAAGACATATGGCGGCGCCTATGTCGTGATGGCGTCCAAGCACCTGAAGGCCGACATCAACTATGCCTGGCCCACGGCCGAGGTCGCGGTGATGGGCGCCAAGGGGGCGGTAGAGATCCTGTATCGGTCCGAGCGGGGCGATGCCGACAAGATCGCGGGCCGCGTGAAGGACTACGAGGACCGCTTCGCCAACCCCTTCGTCGCCGCCGAACGCGGCTTCATCGACGAAGTCATCATGCCCCATTCCACCCGCCGCCGCGTCTGCCGCGCCTTCGCGAGCCTGCGCCAGAAGAAGGCGACGGCGCCGTGGAAGAAGCACGACAACATGCCGCTGTGATGGCGCATTCGATGGGACGGCGCGGCTGGCACATCCTGCGGGTCGACGGTGCGGTGACGGTCGCGCGGCGCCTGCCCGTGCGCTTTGACCTCGGGGCGAGCACGACGTTTCCGCCTGCGCGGGCGCTGCGGCTGGCCCACCAGGTGCGCCAGGACCTGTGGCGCGCCCTGCGGGACCTGAGGGGGTTCTCGCCTGCAGTCACGGTCGCGCCGGACGGGCAGGGGCTGCGCGTCACCGCAGGCGGGGCGGTTGCCGGACCAGCACCCCGGCGGCAGGCCGAGGCCCGCATCGCGGCCCTTCTGGCCGATCCCGCCACCCGCGCCCGCTGGCTGGCCCATGCGCGAAAGGACATCCCATGACCGAACCCGTCTTTCACATGATCGCGGGCGGCCCCCGCCCCGTCGCGCCCTTTTCCCACGCGGTCGAGGCGGACGGCTGGGTGATCCTGACCGGCCAGATGCCGACCGACCCCGGGGCCCCCGACGCGGCCCTTCCGCACGGGATCGAGGCGCAGACCCACGCGGTCATGCAGAACCTGAGGATCGTCCTGCAAGGCGTTGGCCTGGGATGGGAACACGTCGTGCAGTGCCGCTGCTTCCTGACCGAATTCGAACGCGACTACGCCGCCTTCAACGCCACCTACCAGTCCTACTTTCCCCCCGATCGGCGACCGGCCCGCACCACGGTCGGCGTCACCGCGCTCGCTGTGGGGGCCCTGGTGGAAATCGACTGCATCGCGCGCCGTCCGAAGGTGGGGGCATAGTCCGTGCGCTGGGGTCTTGTCTTTCTCCTTGCGACGCCGGCGGCGGCCACCGCGGAGGACATATCCTTGCCGTCCGGACAGGCGGTGAC
>CAYYOE010000161.1:0-7062 GCA_964473055.1 uncultured Rhodobacterales bacterium
CCGAGGTCGATGGCCATGTCCGACGAAAACCAGCCCAAAGTCCCGCTCTTTCCACCTTGCCGCGGGCGACTGCCGCCCGCCGATCGGCCGTACCTATAGACAGGCCTGCGCGCGCGCGAAAGGGCAGGATAGGCGGAATCCGGCCATGAACCAGACCTGCCGAGGGGGGCCTGGTCGGACGAGGTGGGGAAGAGAAGGCCCGGAAAGTCGGATTAGTGGAAGCCATGTGGCCCTGCCGAAGGCGATATCCTCGATCCATGTTGATTGAGTGAAATGCGCGTGACTCATGGCGGCGCATCAACTTTCCTGTGGCCGAGCCATTCAGCGGCGGCACGGACTACCGGGGTCCAGGCCTAGTCCAGGCACAGGCGTGTGGTTCGACCGGCATTGTCCAGAACATCGTGGCAACCGCGCAGCGGACGGACCGGCGCACAGGTCCGCGATCGGGACAGGCATTCGCCTTCGCAATCGGTGGTGCGGGTGCAACTGCGACCCGAATCGCGGGTCTGCATCACACAAATGAAGGTGCCCGAGCCGGGTCCGGGCCCCAACGCCCCCCCGCGCCGCTCGCAGGCCATCCGTTGCAACTCGACGCCGCGGGGGTCGTAGCCGGGCAGACCGGTATCTGTCGGCTGCGGGCCGCGTTCGGGGCCGCAGGCGACCAGCAGAAGGGCAAGGGCCAAGCCCGAGACGCGGACAAGGTGGCTCATGCCGTTCACCCTGAACCTGCGCGCCTAGAACGGCAAGGGGTGGTTGCGGTGAACAGTCTCGATGCCGGCCAGAACCTCGGGCGGCAGGGTCAGCCTCGTGGCGGGAAGCTGGGCCTGAAGCTGCGTCAGCGTGGTTGCCCCCAGGATCGGGATCACCGGGAAGGGGCGCGTCACCAGCCAGGCCAGCGCCATCTGCACCGGGTCCAGTCCGTGGGCGCGGGCCAGCGCGTGATACGCCTCGACTGCCGCCAGCGACCGGGGCGTGATCCGACCGGCAAGGTCGGGGTTGATGCTGCGGCGGCTGCCCGCAGGCGTCGCGCCGTCCGCGTACTTGCCGGTCAGCAGCCCCGCCGCCAGCGGCGAATAGGCCAGCAACGTCACGCCTTCGTTCACCGCCATCTCGGCCATGTCGGTGTCGTAGATGCGGCAGAGCAGCGAGTATTCGTTCTGCACCGCAACCACCCGGGGGCCGCCGGTCGCCTTGGCCCTGGCAAGCCACTGGGCGGTGCCCCAGCAGGTCTCGTTCGACAGGCCGAAGGCACGCACCTTGCCCGCCGCCACCAGGTCGGCCATCACGCCCAGCACGTCGTCCATATGGCCGAGGGTTGCCGCGCGGTCCTGGCGCGAGGGGTCGTAGGCCCAGAGACGGCGGAAATGGTAGGCTCCGCGCATCGGCCAGTGCAGCTGGTACAGGTCGATCCGGTCGGTGTTCAGGCGGGACAGCGAGGCATCGACCGCTGCGCGGATCGTGGCGCCGTCATAGCCCGCACCGCCGCGCACCGCAGCCTGCCCGTTGCCGGTGATCTTGGTCGCGATCACCAGGCGATCGCGATTGCCGCCCCGCGCGATCCATTCGCCGATCACCCGCTCGCTGGCGCCCACCGTCTCGGCTTTCACGGGATTGGTGGGATACATCTCGGCGGTGTCGATCAGGTCGATGCCCGCGTCGAGGGCGGCGTCGATCTGTGCGAGCCCGTCGGCCTCGGGTGTCTGCCCGCCCCAAGTCATGTTGCCCAGGGCGAAGGCGCTGACCTCGATGTGGCTGGTGCCGATCCTGACTCGTCGCATGCCGACCTCCGCTGTGTCCATGCACCCGCCGGAGATACAAGGCAGGCGGGCAGGGGCAATCCGAAACTTGAGAACAAAAAAAGAACATACTAGTCTTTGTCGATGTCCGCGCGATTCCCCGTCCTGCCCGCCGCGCTTGCCGCTACCTGCGATGCAGGCGCCGCGCGGCAGCCGCCGATCCGTCCGTTCGGACCAGGCGACCAGGCCCCGGTGCAGCTTTTGCCGGGCCGGGTGCACGAGGTTACCGGCAGTGCGCGCGCAAGCTTCGCGGTGGCCGTGGCAGGGGCCGTGGCAGGGCCTGGGGCGGGCCCTGTGATCTGGATCCGCCCGGTCTGGGCGCCCGACCGGCTGCACCCCGACGGGATGCGCCCCTTCGCCGATCCGGGGCGGTTCCTGTTCGTGGACGCGCCCAGCGACGTCGACATCCTGTGGTGCCTGGAAGAGGTGCTGCGGTCGGGGCAGGCGCCGCTGGCGGTGGCCGACCTCCCTGCGGTGCCCGGCCTGACTGCGGTGCGGCGGCTGACCCTCGCGGCGGAGGCCGGGACGGGGCAAGGCAGCAGCGGACAACGCCCGCCGACGGGGCTGATCCTGACACCGGGCGCGGGCGGCGCACCGGGGGTCGAGACGCGCTGGCGGATGGACACGGCCCATGGGCCAGATGCGGGCAGCCCTGCGGATGGCAGCGGGGCGGATGCCGGACGGCCGATCGCCTGGCGGGTCGAGCGTCTGCGCGCCCGCATGGCGCCGCCCGCGGCATTCCGGGTCGCGCCCGACCGGGACGGGCGGCTGTCGACCAAGCCGTCGCACCGCCTGCCCGCGACGTGACAGGCCCCGCCCCGGCCTGCCGCACTGTGCCGGGGCAAGGCGGGGGGGCGCCGCCCCCCCGGGCGCGCGGACCGCGCGCCTCCCCCCGGAGGTATTTGGGCAAGGGTGAAAGCAGGGCGCGGCGCGCCGGGCTACACCGGATCGCCGGCGTCGAGCGCCGCCAGGATGCGCGCCGCATCCGCCAGGGTTTCCCGGCGCCGCGTGGCGTCCATCTTGTCCCAGGTGCGGTACATCTGCGCCATGCGCGGGTTGTTCGCGAAACGGTCGCGGTGGCGCAGCAGGAAGTCCCAGTAGAGCGGGTTGAACGGGCAGGCCCGCGGGCCAGTACGATCCTTGACCCGGTAGTGACATCCGCTGCAGTGGTCCGACATCCGGTCGATATAGGCGCCCGAGGCGGCATAGGGCTTGGACCCGACGATGCCGCCGTCGGCATGCAGCGTCATCCCGATGACGTTCGGCGCCTCGACCCATTCGAAGGCGTCGGCATAGACAGCGAGATACCATGCGTGCACCTGGGCAGGGTCGATCCCTGCCAGCAGCGCGAAGTTCCCCGTCACCATCAGCCGCTGGATGTGGTGGGCATAGGCCTCGTCCCGGGTTGCCGCGACCGCCGAGGCGATACAGGCCATCCGCGTCTCGCCCCCCCAGTAGAAGGCGGGCAGGGCGCGGGTGGCACCCAGCGCGTTGCGGGCGGCGTAGTCCGGCCCCTCGCGGTGCCAGATGCCGCGGACGAATTCGCGCCAGCCGATGATCTGGCGGATGAACCCCTCGGCCGCGTTGATCGGCACGCGGCCGCTGCGCCACTCTGCCTCGACCGCTTGGGCCACGGCAAGCGGGTCAAGGAGGCCTGCATTGATGTACATCGACAGGACGGCATGGGACAGGAACCGGTCGCTCTCCAGCATCGCGTCCTGCTCGTCGCCGAAAGTCGGCAAGGCATGGCGCAGGAAGTGGTCGAGCGAGGCCTCGGCGCCCTCGGGGTCGGTCGCGAACCAGAACGGCGTCAGGCGGCCGAAGTTCGACGGGAACCGCGCGGCGACCAGGTCCAGCACCTCGGCCGTCACGGTATCGGGTTCGTGCCGCAGGGGGCCGACGCGCAGCATCGACGGCTCCGCCCGCTTGCGGTTGTCGTGGTCAAAGTTCCACTGGCCGCCCGCGGGCTGATCGCCCTCCATCATCAGGCCGGTCTTGCGGCGCATCTCGCGGTAGAAGAACTCCATCCGCAGGGCCTTGCGGCCCCCCGCCCATGTCTCGAACTCGGCATGGGAACAGACGAACCGGTCGTCTTCCAGAAGGCATACAGGGACCGGGCAGCCCTCCAGCGCCGCGATCAGGCGCCAGTCGCCGGGGCGCGTGGCGATGACCTCTCGCGCCCCCGTTTCAGCCGCGCGGCGGATCAACTCGCCGGGGATCGAGCCGGTGGTGTCGGGATCGTCGAGACGGGTGTAGAGAACGCGCCACCCGGCCTGTGCAAGGCGCGCTGCATGCTTGCGCATGGCGGCGAACAGGAAGGTGATCTTCTTGGGGTGGTGCTGCACATAGTCGGCCTCCGCGGCCACCTCGGCCATCACCACGGTGTCGCGGGCGGGATCGGCGGCCTTCAGGGCTGTCGTGCTGGGCGAGAGCTGGTCGCCAAGGACTAGGATCAGGCGCGGCACGTTCACCACGGCACCCGCGCGCCCTTCCAGTCGAAGAAGCCGCCCGTGTCGGCAGGCGAGAGCCGGTCCAGAACGGACAAGAGGGCCTCGGCGGACTGCCGCGGACTGATCGTCGGATGCCCCGCCCGGTGCTGCGGCGCCAGGGGCGTGTCCACGGTGCCGGGGTGCAGCGTCACGACCACGGCCTCGGGGTGCGTGCGCGCAACCTCGATGGCCGCCGTGTGAATCAACTGGTTCAGTGCGGCCTTGGCGGCGCGGTAGGCGTACCATCCGCCCAGACCATTGTCCCCGATCGACCCCACCCGGGCAGAAAGTGCGGCAAAGCGCGCGGGACGGTCCCGCGGGATCAGTCGCAGCGCATGTTTCAGGACCAGCGCAGGCCCCGTGGCGTTCAGCGCGAACTGCCGCGCCAGCGCGCCCGGATCGAGCGCCCGCAGCGTCTTCTCCGGGCCCATGCCGTCCAGCACCAACGCTCCCGTCGCGACGAGCACCAGATCGAACGGCGCCGCCAGCCGTCCCAGGTGCAGGGCGATGCTCGCCTCGTCGGTCACATCGAGCCCGTCGCCCGAACGGGACAGGCTGATGACCTCGGCCCCTCGTGCGGCGAGCGTCGCGACCAGCGCCGCCCCGATCCCGCCCGACGCTCCTGCAACCAGTGCCCGCACACGCGCCTCCCCTGTCCTGAAGACCGGCAGCTAGGGGCAACGGTGGCGCGGTCAACCCGAGGCACAGCAAGGGGGGGCGAGCTGCTACCGTTCGCCGGCTCGCCGTCCGCGAGCCCTACGAAGACGGTTGCAAACCGCCCGCGCCCCGGTATTGTCGTCGCCCATGACGACGCAGCGCCCCATATCCGTCCTGCCTTCGCCCGCGCCTGCGTCGCTGGCCCTACTGCTGATGCTGCCCTGAGCGGCGCCCCCGGGCGCGACCGCTCGGAGGGAACCAGCGCCCGGGAACACCCAGCAGCCAGCCCAGAAGGACCATGCCATGACCACCGCCCGTGATGCCTCGCGCGTCCTCATCTTCGACACCACCTTGCGCGACGGCGAACAATCGCCCGGCGCCACCATGACCCATGACGAAAAGCTCGAGATCGCCGAAGCGCTCGACGACATGGGCGTGGACATCATCGAGGCAGGCTTCCCCATCGCCTCGGAGGGCGACTTCGCCGCGGTCGCCGAGATCGCCCGGCGGTCCAATAATGCCGTGATCTGCGGCCTGGCCCGCGCCAACGTCAAGGACATCGACCGCTGCTGGGACGCCGTGCGCCACGCTCGTCGCCCGCGTATCCACACCTTCATCGGCACTTCGCCCCTGCACCGCGCCATCCCCAACCTTGACATGGACCAGATGGCCGAGCGCATCCACGACACGGTCACCCATGCGCGCAACCTCTGCGACAACGTGCAGTGGTCGCCGATGGACGCCACGCGCACCGAGCATGACTACCTGTGCCGGGTCGTGGAAATCGCGATCCGCGCGGGCGCCACGACCATCAACATCCCCGACACCGTGGGCTACACCTACCCGCGCGAAAGCGCCGATCTGATCCGGATGCTGCGCGAACGCGTGCCGGGTGCCGATACCATCACCTTCGCCACCCACTGCCACAACGACCTCGGGATGGCGACGGCGAACGCGCTGGCCGCCGTGGAAGCGGGCGCACGCCAGATCGAGTGCACGATCAACGGCCTCGGCGAACGCGCGGGCAACACCGCGCTGGAGGAAGTCGTGATGGCATTGAAGGTCCGCCACGACATCCTGCCCTTCCACACGGGCGTCGACACGACCAAGATCATCGGGATTTCGCGCCGCGTTTCCACCGTGTCCGGCTTCCCGGTGCAGTTCAACAAGGCCATCGTCGGCAAGAACGCCTTCGCGCACGAATCCGGCATCCACCAGGACGGGATGCTGAAGAACGCGGAGACCTTCGAGATCATGCGCCCCGCCGATATCGGGCTCAAGGAAACGAACCTTGTGATGGGCAAGCACTCGGGTCGCGCCGCGCTGCGCGCGAAACTCAAGGAACTTGGCTTCGACCTGGCCGACAACCAGTTGAACGACGTCTTCGTGCGGTTCAAGGCGCTGGCCGACCGCAAGAAGGAGGTGTTCGAGGACGACCTCATCGCGCTGATGCGCGACACCGAAGCGAACACGTCCGACGACCACCTGCAGGTCAAGTTCCTTCGCGTGATCTGCGGCACCGAGGCGCCGCAGTCAGCCGACCTGATCCTGTCGGTGGGGGGCGTCGACCACCAGGTGACAGCCCAGGGTGACGGTCCGGTGGACGCAGCCTTTGCGGCCGTGAAGAAGCTGTTCCCCCACAAGGCGCGGCTGCAACTCTATCAGGTCCACGCCGTGACCGAAGGCACTGATGCCCAGGCCACCGTCAGCGTGCGGATGGAGGAAGACGGCCGCATCGTCACGGGCCAGGCCGCCGACACCGACACGGTGGTCGCCAGCGTCAAGGCCTATGTCGGCGCGCTGAACCGTCTGATCTGGCGCCGCCAGAAATCCGCGCCGGGGGATGACGTGAAATCGGTCAGCTACCGCGACGCGGGGTGAGGGCCGCCCGAAACGGAGTCCAGCGGATCGAGGGCGGGGGGCCGCCAGACACCGCCCCCCCAAGCCTTGTCGTCCCCGCGAAAGCGGGGACCTCGACCTGTCCGGCGTGTCGCACGCCCGCAGTCGCACGGTGCGATTGTGGGCAGAAAATTGAGCGGGCGTTCATCAGTTGTTCCGAACATCGCCCGGCCCCACCCGACGCCACAACCCTGGGCGCCCCGTGCCTGGGCGCCCCGTGC
>CAYYOE010000162.1:0-7050 GCA_964473055.1 uncultured Rhodobacterales bacterium
ATCGTGCTGAACTTCGAGGCCGCCCTACCCGCCTCCGACGCCGCCGCCGATGTCGCCGCGCGGGACCGGCAGCACGCGATCTACAATCGCTGGTTCATCGAGGGCCTGCGCCACGGCACCTATCCCGCCGAGGCGATGGAAGGCCTCGCGCCGCACATGCCGCGCGACTGGCAGGGCGACATGGCCGCGATTTCCGCCCCGATCGACTGGCTGGGCGTGAACTACTACACCCGCAGCCTGATCGCCGCCGACCCGGGTGCAGCCTGGCCATCGCTGAAATCTGTCCCCGGCCCGCTGCCCAAGACGCAGATGGGGTGGGAAATCTATCCGCAGGGGCTAGCAGAGACGCTGACCTGGCTGGCGCGTGACCAGGTGGGCGACCTGCCGATCTTCGTGACCGAGAACGGCATGGCCTGGCCCGACGAGGTGCGGCAGGCCGGGACGCAGGGCGATGCCGTGTCCGACCCGGAGCGCGAAGGCTATGTCGCCGCCCACCTGCGCGCCGTTCTGAACGCACGGGCGGCAGGCGCGAACATGCAGGGTTTCTTCTACTGGTCGCTGCTGGACAACTACGAATGGGCCTTCGGCTACGAAAAGCGGTTCGGCCTGGTGCATGTGGACTTCGACAGCTTGCGGCGCCTTCCCAAGGCATCCTATCAAGCGCTGCGGCGCGCACTCGCCCGCAACTGACCGCCCGACCCGCCAGCCCCCGACCTGCCAGCCCCCGACTCGCCAGCCCCCGACCCACCAGACCCCGACCCACCAGACCCGAGGCCGCACCGATGGCATTCGCCCCGAACACGGTATCCCTTGTCGCAGATGTCGGTGGCACCAACACGCGCGTGGCCCTGGCGCAGGGCGCAACCGTCCTGCCCGACACCGTCCGCCGCCTGCCAAATGCCGAATTTCCGGGGCTGGACGCCGTGCTGCGCCGGTATCTGTCCGACATGGGCGGGGTGGACTGCGCGGGCGCCTGCATCGCCGTGGCGGGGCCGGTCCGCGATGGCGCGGCCAGCATGACGAACCTCGACTGGGCGATCGACACGTCGGTCCTTGCGCGGGCCACGGGGGCCGAGCGCACCGCGATCCTGAACGACCTGCAGGCGCAGGGCCACGCCATCGGGCGGATCGCGCCCGCCGACATCCGCACGCTGATCCCGGCGGGAGAAGGCGCCTCGGACGACCCTGCCGCCACACGCCTGGTGGTGGGGGTTGGCACCGGGTTCAACGCCGCCCCGGTGTTTGGCGCCGGGGCAATGCGGCGGGTTGAACCGTCGGAATCGGGCCATGTGAACCTGGTGGTGCGGACCGAGGCCGACATGCGGCTGGCCCGCTGGCTGGAGACCGCGCACGGTTTCCCCTCGGTCGAGGACGTGCTGTCGGGCCGCGGGCTGGAGCGGCTTTACGCCTGGTGTACGCACGAGGCGGGCGAGGCGACGGAACGCTCGGCCGCCGATATCGTCGCGGCGCTGGACGCGGGCGAGGCGCGCGCCGGCGAGGCGATGGCCGCCTTCACCCGTCACCTCGGTGCGGTCTGCGGCAACCTGGCGCTGATCCACCTGCCCTTTGGCGGGGTCTACCTGGTGGGCGGCGTGGCCCGCGCGGTGACCCCCTGGCTGGACCGGTTCGACTTTGCCGACGCCTTCCGCGACAAGGGCCGGTTTGCCGGATTCATGCGGGGCTTTGCGGTGCATGTGATCGAGGACGACTTCGCGGCGCTGACGGGCTGCGCCGCGCATCTGGCCACGGGTGACGAACGCGCCTGAACCCACGGGACGTAATGGTATTTTAAGAGACGTCTGACTAGATCGCGCCGGTTCCAGTAGCGGCGAGGTGGTGGATGTCCTGCCTGTTTTCGCGACGCGAGGCGTCGCAATGACCGAGACGATCAGGCTACCCGACCGGCTGGATCTGTCCACGATCGGCCCGCTGGCCGACATGCTGCGGCGGCACATGGGCAGCGCGCTTGGCATCGACGCGGGCGGCGTCAGCCACCTGGGCGGACTCGGCGCACAGGTGCTCCTTTCGGCTGCCGCCACCTGGCGTGCAACCGGTCAGCCCCTGACCCTGGTCGATCCAAGCCCGGACTTCGTCGCACAGGCGGCGGAACTGGGCCTTTCTCCAACGGATTTCCATGTCGCGGAGGACGCGCATGTCGATTGAGGTGCTCGCCGTGGATGACAGCCGCACGATGCGCGACCTGATCGCACACACCCTGCGTGGCGCCGGCATGACACCGCATCTTGCCGAGGATGGGCAGCACGGGCTCGAGGTTCTGGAAACGCTGCACCCGGATGCGATCATTACCGACATCAACATGCCGCGCCTCGACGGGTTCGGGTTCATCGAGGCATTGCGCGCCGATGCGCGGTGGCGCGGCCTGCCGATCCTCGTCCTGACAACCGAAAGCGCGCCGGAATTGAAGGCCCGCGCCCGTGATGCCGGGGCGACGGGCTGGATCGTGAAACCCTTCGACGCCGAGAAACTCGTGCGCGCGCTCCAGATGGTGGCGGGATAGATCATGAACGACCCGATGATGGAAATGCGCGCCTCGTTCTTCGTCGAGTGCGAGGAACTGCTGGAAGCGCTTCAGGACGGTCTGACCGCGCTCGAATCGGGCGAGGAAGACAACGAGACGGTGAACGTGGTCTTCCGCGCCGTGCATTCGATCAAGGGCGGCGCCGGCGCCTTCGCCCTGCATGATCTTGTCCGCTTCGCGCACCGGTTCGAAACGATGCTCGACGAGGTGCGCTCGGGCGTCCTGGCGGTCGAACCGGCGCTCGTGAAGCTTGCCTTCACCTGCGCCGATGTCCTCGCCGATCTGGTCCGCGCCGCGCGCGACGAGGTTGCGGCACCGCTCGACCGTGTCGAGGCCACGATGGACCTGCTCGACGACATGATCGCCGGGGACGATGAGGAAGAGGTCTCGATGGCCGATTTCCAGCCGGTCGGACTGGCGCTGGACCTCGGCATTCCCGAAGACCCTGACCCTGCGCCGTCCGGACTGGTCATCCGCTTCCGCCCGACCGCGGACCTCTACGCGACGGGCAACGAGCCGCGATACCTGCTCAAGGCGGTTTCCGCCCTCGGTCCGACCCGCGTGGCGGTCATCATGGGCGCACTGCCGACGCTCGACCTGCTCGATCCCGAGGCGGCCCATCTCGGATGGGAGATCCACCTGGAGACCCAGGTTCCGGAAGCCGCGGTGCGCGAGGTGTTCGAGTTCGTCGAGGGCCTGTGCGACCTCGAGATCACGACAGGCGATGCCGGGACTGCCGGGCTGGATGACGCGGCCATCACGGGCGCGGCCTCCTCCGATCCCGTTCCCGATCTTGCCACCGGGGCGGCGCCCGGCACGGCCGCACCCGCCACCGAGCTGCACGATCCCTCGGCCACGGCAGCGCAGAGCTGGGGACGGGTCGATCCGCAATCCAACATCGGCGTAGGCACGGCCGTTGCGCCCGCCGAGGTGGGTCCCGACGGCAAGCCCGGTCGAAAGCAGGGCGCGTCATCGGTGATGTTGCCCGCCTCGGCCTCGCCCTCCTCGGTCTCACCCGCCTCGGCCTCGCCTGCCTCGACCCCGGCCAGCGCGGACGCCCTGGGCCGCGGCGGCGCCGACGCGTCCGCAAAGGGAACGATCCGCGTCGACATCGACCGCATCGACCGGCTCGTGAACCTCGTGGGCGAACTGGTGATCAACCAGGCCATGCTGGCCGAAAGCGTCCATGAAGCGGGTCTGGCGGGCCATGCCACCGTGGAAAGCGGCCTGAACGAGTTCATGCAGCTGACGCGCGACATCCAGGAAAGCGTCATGCTGATCCGCGCGCAACCGATCAAGTCACTGTTCCAGCGCATGGGGCGGATCGTGCGCGAAGCATCGGCCATGGTCGGCAAGGATGTGCACCTGCGCACCGAGGGCGAGGCGACCGAGGTCGACAAGACCGTGATCGAACGCCTGGCCGACCCGCTGACGCACATGATCCGCAACGCCGTGGACCACGGGGTGGAAACCCCGGACCGGCGGTTGGCCAGCGGCAAGACCCGCACCGGGGAAATCCGGCTTTCGGCGACGCACCGCTCCGGCCGCGTCCTGATCGAGATCGCCGATGACGGCGCAGGCATCGACCGCCCCAAGGTGCTGGCGAAGGCCATCGCGAAGGGTCTGGTCGACGCCGATGCGCAGCTGTCGGACGGGGACATCGACAACCTGCTCTTCCTGCCCGGGTTTTCGACCGCGGACCAGGTTTCGGACCTGTCGGGCCGCGGTGTCGGGATGGATGTCGTGCGCAGTTCCATCCAGGCGCTTGGCGGACGGGTCGTGATCCAGTCGGATCCGGGGCGCGGCACGACCTTCTCCATTTCGCTTCCGCTGACCCTCGCCGTGCTTGACGGAATGGTCGTCCGGGTCGCCGGCGAAACCCTGGTGGTCCCGCTCAGCGTCATCGAAGAAACGATGACCGTCACCGAAGAGGGCCTGTCGGCGCTCGGGCCCCAATGCCAGGTGCTTCGGGTGCGGCAGGGTGTCGTGCCGCTGTACGACCTGGGGGTCGAACTGAACTACCGGACCCCGATCGAGACCTATGCCGGACGGATCGCGCTCCTCGTGACGCTCGAGGACGGCAGGTCGGTGGCCATTGCCGTGGACCGGATCGAGGAACAGCGCCAGGTCGTGATCAAGGGCCTCCACTCCAGCTACGGCCGCATCCCCGGCATCGCCGCCGCGACGATCCTCGGCAACGGGCAGATCGCGCTGATCCTCGATATCGGCGACCTCGTAAGCCGCGCGCACGGCATCACCCGTCCCCACGACGCCCTTCCGCTCGCAGGATGACCAACATGACCAGCACCAGCAAATCCGCCAGCCCCTCGATCGAGCTTCTGTCGTTCTCTGTCTGCGGTGAGGACTATTCGGTCGACATCATGTCGGTCCGCGAGATCCGGGGCGGCACCGCCGCGACCGCACTGCCCCACGCGCCCGACTTTGTCAGGGGTGTCATCAACCTGCGCGGCAACGTCCTGCCGATCCTGGACCTTGCTGTCCGGCTTGGACTTCCCCGCCGGATCGGCGATGCCGATCGGCATGTCATCATCGTGGTCGATCTTGGCGGCCGCATGGTCGGGCTGATGGTGGACGCCGTTTCCGACATCCTGACCGCATCGACCGAGGACCTGCAGCCTCCGCCGGAGGTCGGGGCCGGTGGCGGCGCCAGCCATGTCAACGCGCTCTTCGTGATGAACGACAGGCTGTACCGGGTGCTGGACCTCGGGTCCGTCCTGCCGGCCATCGCCCTCGACGCCGCCTGAGCGCGCGGGAAAGGAGATGCAGGATCCCCTGCGTGCCGTCGCGTCGGACGCTGCCTTCGGAACGCCCCTTCCGGTCGATCCGGACGAGGCCGAGGCCCTTTGGGCACTTTCCGACCTCGTCCAGCGCGAGGCGGGGCTGCAGATCGGCCCCACGCGCCACGCGATGGTACGCAGCCGGCTCGCCCGGCGCCTGCGTCACCTCGGCTTGACGTCGCTGTCGGCCTACTGGCGCCATGTTGCCGACGCGCCTTCGGCCGAGATGCCGCACCTCATCTCCAGCCTGACCACCAATGTCTCGAGCTTCTTCCGCGAACCGCACCACCTCGACCTGCTCGCACAGGAGCTGCGCGTCCGCCTGCCGCCGGGCCGAGCGCGGCAACCGCGCCTGCGCCTGTGGTCTGCGGGCTGCGCAAACGGACAGGAAGCCTATTCGATGGCAATGATCCTTTCCGAACACATGGCCGGCAACGGCCCTGGCGACATCCGCATCCTTGCCACCGACATCGACCCCGCGGCAGTCGCCTTTGCCTGCCGCGGCCACTACCCCGAAAGCATGCTGACCGGGGTTTCCGCAGACCGGCTTGCACGCCATTTCCTGCCGGCCGCTGGGGGCGCCGACCGCACGGTGGGCGACCATCTTCGCGCCCTGATCACCTTTCGGGAACTGAACCTTGTCCAGCACCTGCCGATGCGCGGCCCCTTCGACGTGATCTTCTGCCGCAACGTGATGATCTACTTCGACGACACGACCCAGCTTGCCCTCTGCCGCGAACTTGCGCGCCTCCTCGCGCCGGGCGGGCTCCTGTGCATCGGCCACTCGGAACGGATCGCCGACATTCTGGCCCCCCAGTTCGACAGCATCGGGCTGACGGCTTACCGCCGCACGGCGACGCCCATCGCCCCGGACCCATCGCCCAAAGGAAGGATCGCCTCCCATGGCCCTGCGTGACCAGCTCCGTGTCCTCGTCGTCGATGACATGTCCACCAGCCGCGGGCTGATCACCCAGGCGCTGGACAGCTTCGGTCTGCGCAACGTGAACATCGCCGCCGACGGCCCCAGCGCCCTCCAGCGGCTCGCGACCTCGCCCGCGCACCTGGTGATTTCGGACTTCAACATGCCCGGGATGAACGGGCTGCAATTGCTTCACGCAATCCGGTCCGATGCCCGAACCCGCGGTCTTGGCTTCCTGCTGATTACCGGACGCGCCGACCGCGAGATCATCGACCAGGGCCGGCAGCTCGGCATGAACAACTTCCTGAAGAAGCCTTTCGAAGCGCCCCAACTTCGTGCCTCGATCGAGGCGATCGTGGGCAAGCTGTGACCCGGTCGCAAGCTTCGCGGGACGACCGCTTCCGGTCGGATCTAGCGCGGATTCTCGACCGGGTGGCCGGTGAGCTTGCGTGGGGCGCCCAGGTCTGTGCCGACCTCGAAGAGGCACTGTCCCCCCTCCTTCCCACGGGATCCAGCCTGCCTTCCGACGCGACCATGCGGATCCAGCGCCTGGATGAGCTCCGCCAGACGCTCGAGGATCTGGGGCGGCTGCAACAGCAACTCGCCCAGCTTGCAGAGGGGCGGGACGGCGTGCGGATGGCCGTGGAGAGCAGCATCCGCCAGCAGGGGCTGCGTCACCGGCTCCACTGCGTCCATGATGCATCGCCCCACCACCCCGCGGCGCCCCAGGCCGCCGTCGCGGCGAGGTCCGGCAAGGACCGGACGGCAGAGCCGTGGTCGGACGATCCGGGCGA
>CAYYOE010000163.1:0-7005 GCA_964473055.1 uncultured Rhodobacterales bacterium
TAGGTCATCAGCCCGCCCGCGCGGTCATACCGGTCATAGACGGTAACCTGCACGCCCGCCCGGCGCAGCCGGTCGGCACAGGCCAGCCCCGCGGGGCCCGCCCCGATGATGCCCACGCTTTCGCCGCGTTCCGTCGCCGGGCGGATCGGCTGCACCCAGCCCTGTTCGAACGCAGTGTCGGTGATGTACTTTTCCACCGACCCGATGGTGACGGTGCCGTGTCCGGACTGTTCGATCACGCAGTTGCCTTCGCACAGGCGATCCTGCGGGCAGATGCGGCCGCAGATTTCGGGAAAGGTATTGGTGGCCTGCGACACCTCGTAGGCTTCGCGCAGGCGGCCCTCGGCGGTCAGCTTCAGCCAGTCGGGGATGTTGTTGTGCAACGGGCAATGCGACTGGCAGTAGGGAACGCCGCATTGGCTGCAGCGGCCGGACTGTTCCTTGGCCTTGGCGTCGGCATATTCACCATAGATCTCGCCGAAATCGCGCGCGCGCAGGTCGGGCGGCCGCTTCTCGGGCATGTCCCGGGGAACGGTGACGAACTTCAGCATGCGCTGTTCTGCCATGGGTCGGGTCCTCCCTGCCTCGCGGTGTTCTAAGGCGAAGCGCGCGGCAATAAAAGTCATATCTACTGACCTAATACGAAGTTTTGCACAACCAAGAAGGGCGGTCGGCCGGCAAGCGCCGAAAATTAGGTCAGCACACGTTCCGATCTGCCGATCTTTCCCCTGACGACCAGCCCGATAGGGTGGCGCCGCCGAATCACGAAGGCCGCGCAATGCCCCTGCACTTTCTGCTGATCCTTGCCATCGTGCAGGGCCTGACCGAGTTCCTGCCGGTCTCGTCCAGCGCCCATCTGGTGCTTCTGCATACCTGGACCGGGACCGAAGCCGACGCGCTCGCGCTGGACATTGCGGTGCATGTCGGGTCGATCGCTGCCGTGATGCTGTATGTCCGGGCCGAGGTCGCCCGTGTCCTGCGCGGACTGGCGAGCCTGGCGCGCGGACAGATCGGCACGCCGGATGCTTTCCTTGCGCTGTGCCTGATCCTGTCCACCGTGCCGGTGGTGATCGTGGGAGGCATCCTGGCCGTGACCGGATGGATCGACATGCTGCGGTCGGTGGCGGTGATCGGCTGGATGATGATCGTGTTCGGCGTCGTGCTGTGGGTTGTGGATCGCAGCGCGCCCGAGACGCGGCAGTTGTCCGGCTGGACGCTTGGCCATGCCCTGCGAATGGGCCTGTGGCAGGTGCTGGCGCTGGTGCCCGGCACCTCGCGGTCGGGCATCACCATCACCGCGGCGCGGCTTTATGGCTATGGCCGCACCGATTCGGCGCGCCTTTCGATGCTGATGTCGATCCCCACCATCCTTGCCTCGGGGGCGCTGTTGGGGCTGGACCTGATCGGCGGCAACCCCTCACCCGGGTTGGCGGCGCAAGCGGGCATTGCCGCCGCGCTGGCCTTTGTTGCAGCCTATGCCTCGCTCGTGGTGATGATCCGGCTGATCCCGCGCGTCAGCTTTACGCCCTGGGTGATCTACCGCATTGTGCTGGGTCTGGTTCTGCTGGCCATCGCCTATGGCTGACAGTCAGTCCTTCAGGTTCTTCGCCGATTCCTTGATCGCGTCGAACTGGCCTGTGGGTCGGAACCGCCAGAGGTAGTCCGGCAGCACCGCATCCATCGCCGTCGCCTCGACGCCAAGATCGGCAAGGCCCCTCGCCCCCGGCGCCACCACGTTGTCGCGGGACAGGTTGCGCACCTGGTCCAGCGTCAGCGGGCCGCGGATCAACCCGCCCGATACGGCGGCCAGGGCATCGAACCCGCCCCCCATCATCCGCGCGGCGAAGAAGGGCACGTTCACGATCAGCGCCCGACGCCGGATGATCAGCAGCATCTTTTCCATCAGTTGCCGGAACGTCGCCACCTCCGGCCCGCCGAGTTCGTAGATGCCGCCAGGCACCTCACCCAGCACACCGCGCACGGCAGCTTCGGCCACGTCGTCCACATAGACCGGCTGGAACCGCGTGTCCGCGCCTACCACCGGCAGAACCGGGCCCATCCGGGCCATGCCGGCGAAACGGTTGAAGAACTGGTCCTCCGGCCCGAACACGATGGACGGGCGCAGGATCATCGCCCCGGACATCGCCGCGAGGACACCTGCTTCGCCTTCGGCTTTCGTGCGTGCATAGACACTGGGGCTGTCCGAATCCGCGCCGATTGCCGAGATGTGCACCATCCGCGCCACGCCGCTTTCCTGCGCGATCCGGGCGATCCGGGCGGCGCCTTCGGCCTGCACCGCGTCGAACCGGTTCTTCCCCTGAGGGGCAAGGATGCCCACGCAGTTCACAACCGCATCCGCGCCGCGCATCACCGCGCGCACGCTGGCGTCGTCGCGTATATTGGCCAGCAGAGGTTCCACCTGCCCCGGCACGCCATAGGGGCGGACGAAGATCGCCTCGTTCGGACGCCGCACGGCCACCCGCACGCGCCAGCCTGCCTGCGCCATCCGACGGGCGATGTAACGCCCGACGAAGCCCGAACCGCCGTAGATCGTGACGAGCCCTGTCATGCCGCCCTCCGCCTGCTGCGACCGTTGCATACCTGCGTGCCCCTTCCATGCCAAGGCTGCACGGCGCCGCAGACATCGGGCGCTGTCCCCCGTTGACAGCACCCGGCGTCTCGCATAATCGCCGCGTCCACGACACCTGCCCAGGTGGCGGAATGGTAGACGCGCTGGTTTCAGGTACCAGTGCCGCAAGGCGTGGAGGTTCGAGTCCTCTCCTGGGCACCACCCCCTTTACCGGCGGGGCACCGCGTGGCGAATTACCTCTATTCCGGCGACCTGCCCGATGGACTGACCCTCGGCCCCGTGGTTGCCATCGACTGCGAAACGATGGGCCTGAACCCGCACCGCGACCGGCTTTGCCTGATCCAGATGTCGGGCGGCGACGGCAACGCGCATCTGGTGCAGGTGGCACCGGGGCAGACCGACGCACCGAACCTGTGCCGCATGCTGGCCGATCCGGATGTGCTGAAGCTGTTCCACTTCGGCCGGTTCGACATCGCGGTGTTGAAGCACACCTTCGGGGTGCGCACCGCGCCGGTCTACTGCACCAAGATCGCGTCGAAACTGGTGCGCACCTACACCGACCGGCACGGGCTGAAGTACCTGCTGGACGAAATGCTGAAGGTCGACATCTCGAAGCAGCAGCAGTCGTCGGACTGGGGCGCGGCGACGCTGACCGAGGCGCAGAAGGACTATGCCGCGTCGGACGTGCTGTATCTGCATGCGTTGAAACGCGAACTGGATGCGCGGTTGTCGCGCGAGGGGCGCACGCAGATCGCCGAAGAGTGCTTTGCCTTCCTGCCCGCCCGGGCCGAACTGGACCTGCTGGGCTGGCCGGAAACCGACATCTTCGCGCATTAGGGCGATGGACGACGACATAATCCTTGCCACCGCCGCCCGGGTTGTTGCGGATGAGGCGGCGGCGCTGACCAGGCTTTCGACAGCACTGGGACCCGACCTTGTGTCCGCCGTCCGGCTGATCCTGGCCGCATCGGGCCGGGTCATCGTGTCGGGCATGGGCAAATCCGGTCATATCGGACGCAAGATCGCCGCTACGCTGGCCAGCACCGGCACGCCCGCGCATTTCGTCCATCCGGCCGAGGCCAGCCATGGCGATCTGGGCATGCTGGCCACGGGCGACGTGGTTCTGATGCTGTCGAATTCGGGCGAGACGCCGGAACTGGCCGACATGCTGGCCTATACCCGCCGTTTCGGCATCCCGCTGATCGCGGTCACCGGGCGGCCCGGATCGACCATCGCCCGGGCGGCGGATGTGACCCTGATCCTGCCCGATACGCCCGAGGCCTGCGGGCATGGCATCGTGCCGACCGTATCCACCACCATGGCACTGGCGCTGGGCGACGCGCTGGCCGTGGCGCTGATGGAACACCGGCAGTTCTCGCCAGAACGGTTCCGCACCTTCCACCCTGGCGGACGGCTGGGCGCGCGGCTGGCCCGCGTGCGCGACCTGATGCACACGGACTATCCCCGCGTGGCAGCCGACACCCCCATGCCCGACGCCCTGATCGAGATGACGCGCCGCAGCTTCGGCGCCGTCGCGGTGACGGAGGCGGGCGGAACCCTGGCCGGCATCGTCACCGACGGCGACCTGCGGCGGCATATGGACGGGCTGCTGGCACGGACCGCCGAACAGGTCATGACACCCGCCCCCCTGACGATCGGCCCCGATGCGCTGGCCGAAGAGGCTGTGGCCCTGATGAACGCGCGCAAGATCACCTGTCTGTTCGTCGTGGATCCGGCAGGCAGCGGCACTATCGCTGGCATCCTGCACGTCCACGACTGCCTGCGCGCCGGACTGGGTTAGGGGGATCATCCGACCCATGCAGCAGGTGGACAGTCATTCCCGACTTGTCGCGACGGCAAAGATCGTCCTGCCGCTGGCCGCGCTGGCGATCCTGTCCACGCTGTTCCTTGTGGCCAAGCGGATCGATACCGAGGCGGCCATCCCCTACGCCTCGGTCGACGTGCGCGAACTGGCCCGCGAGCAGCGGATCGGCCAGCCCCGATTCGCCGGTGTCACCGAAGATGGCTCTGCCATCACCGTCACGGCGGCGCGCGCCCTGCCCGAAGGCGGAACGCTGGACAGCCTGCGGGCCGAGGACTTGGCGGCGCAGATCGACATGGCCGACGGCACCAGCATCGGGATCACCGCGTCTTCCGGGCGGCTGGATACGCCGCGCGACCTGGCGGAACTGGTCGGCGGGGTGGTCGTGACGACGACGAGCGGGTGGCGAATCGAGACCGAGACACTGGAGGCGGCGCTGGACGCGACACGCCTGCTGGCAGAGACCACGATCGACGCCACAGGGCCGCTGGGCGACCTGACGGCGGGGCGCATGGAACTGACGCAGGGTGCGCGTCCTGCAACGAACGGCGGCGGCGTGGCGCCCGATGGTCCGGTCCTGCTGTTCACGGGTGGGGTCAGGCTGCTATACGACCCGGGTCGATGATGCCGGAAATGAACATGCCCCGCCTGACTGCAGCCGCCCTGTGCCTTGTCCTGACCGCAACGGCCGCGACGGCCCAGACCGGCGTCGCCCTGTCCGGCCTGCGCCAGGACACCGGTCAGCCTGTTGAGGTGACGTCCGACAGCCTGCGCGTGGACCGCGACGGTGGCACCGCGACCTTCACCGGAAATGTGGTCGTCATCCAGGGCGACATGCGCCTGTCGGCAGCCGAAGTACAGGTCCTCTATACCGCGGCGGTCGAGGGCGAACAGCGCCGGATCGACCGCATGACAGCCAGTGGCGGGGTCATCTTCGTCACGCCCGAGGAAGTGGCCGAAAGCCGAAGCGCCGTCTATGTCCTGGAAACCGCGCTGCTGACGATGGAAGGCGACGTGTTGCTGACCCAGGGGCCGAACACGCTGGCCTCGGAACGCATGGTGGTGAACCTCGAGGACGGGACCGGCGTGCTGGACGGGCGGGTGCGCACGATCATCGACACCGGACGCGGGGGCGGCAATTGACGGACCTCGCCACCCGGCATTCCGAGCGCCCGGGCCTGTCCGTGGCGGAAGGCACCGGCGGCCTGGTGGTCCGGGGCCTGCGGAAAAGCTATCGCCGCCGTCCGGTCCTGCGCGATGTGTCGCTGCACCTGAACCGGGGCGAGGTGGTCGCGCTGCTGGGCCCCAACGGGTCGGGCAAGACCACCTGTTTCTATGCCATTGCCGGGCTGATCATGCCCGAAGGCGGCCAGGTCATGATCGACGGGCGTGACGTGACATTGATGCCGATGTATCGCCGCGCGCAGCTTGGCATCGGCTACCTGCCGCAGGAAATGTCGATCTTCCGTGGCCTGTCGGTCGAGGACAACATCCTGGCGATCCTGGAGATTTCCGAGCCCGACCGCACGGTGCGCCGCGAGCGGCTGGAAGAGCTGCTGACCGACTTTTCCATCGAGCACCTGCGTCGCGCGCCCGCCCTTGCCCTGTCGGGGGGCGAGCGGCGGCGCACGGAAATCGCCCGCTGTCTGGCTGCAAACCCGAAGTACATCCTGCTGGACGAACCATTTGCCGGCGTCGACCCCATCGCCGTGGCCGACATCCGGCACCTGGTGGCCGACCTGTGCAAGCGCGGCATCGGTGTCCTGATCACCGATCACAACGTGCGCGAGACCCTGGAGATCGTGGACCGCGCCTACATCCTGCACGACGGCACCGTCCTGATGAGCGGCACCACCGACGAGGTGATCCGCGACGAGAACGTGCGCCGGGTCTATCTGGGCCAGTCGTTCCGGATTTCGTGATCCTGTTGACAGCCCCCCATCCGCTGTCGCCAAATGGTTGCGATGTGCACGCCCCTGTCCCATGGACGGTCGGCCCCTGTCAGGGCCATGGCACCGGACCTCACCGGAACAGGTCGGCTGAGCCTGCGCATCATCCACGCCCGCACGGACGACCCTGCGCCTTCCCGGCGTCCGGCCCCCGTGCGGCAAGACCAGACGGGAGAGACCATGCGCTACCAGATCAGCGGAAAACAGATCGACATCGGCGAGGCGCTTCAGACGCATGTAAAGACCGAACTGGGAACAACGCTGGAGAAGTACGCAGGCCGGCCCACTGACGCGCAGGTCGTGTTCTCGAAGTCCGCGCATGAATTCGTCTGCGAGGCGGTGGTGCACCTGTCGACGGGGCTGACCGCGCAGGCCAAGGGCCACTCGACCGAGATCTACGCCGCATTCGAGGCTGCGCGCGAGAAGATGGACAAGCAGCTGCGCCGCTACAAGCGCCGGCTGAAGGACCACCACCAGGCCCGGCCCGAACCGGTTGCGGTTTCCTCGGCCCCCGCCTATATCCTCGCGCAATCCGACGCGGACGAGGATCAGGAACCCGAAAGCCTCCAGCCGATCATCGTGGCCGAGATGGAGACGCCGATCCAGGCGTTGTCCGTGGGCGAGGCGGTGATGCAGATGGAGCT
>CAYYOE010000164.1:0-7004 GCA_964473055.1 uncultured Rhodobacterales bacterium
GGTCGGTCTCCATCGGCAGGGGGGCGTTGCGGTCCCAGACCTGCAGCGTGTCAAGCCCCAGCCAGCGCGCCTTGAGCACGTAGTAGCGGTGCGACAGCTTCGGGTAGGCGGCGACGACGGCATTGCGCAGCGCCTCGACGACCTCGGGCTCCACATGGTTCGACAGGTGGCGGCCGTACTGGGCGGTCGGCATCTTGCGCCAGCGGTCGGTGATCTCCTTCTCCTTGGCCAGCGTGTTGTGGACGCGGGCAAACAGCGGCAGCTTCGCCCCGAACCCCGCGGCCAGCGCGCGGGCGCCGGATTCGCGCCGGGCGCGGTCCTGATCGGTCAGAAGGTTCAGCGTGGCCTCGATCCCCAAGGCCTCGCCAGCGACATCAAAGGACATGGCGGCGATGGTCTCGTCGAACAGCTTGTTCCAGGCGGCGGCGCCCACCGTGGACGTATCGTGCAGGAAACGCTCCAGTTCGTCGGACAGCTGGTGCGGCCGCATCGCGCGCATTCGGTCGAAGACGGGGCGGTAACGGGCAAGGTCGGCATCGGCGGCAAACAGGGCGTCGAGCGCGGCATCGTCGATGCGGTTGACCTCGAGCGCGAAGAACACCAGGGGCGTGGTCGCCTCGGTCACCCGGTCCTGGGCGTCCGACATGAACTTGGCGCGCGCGGGGTCGGTGGTGAGCTGGTAATAGCGCAGGCCCGCATAGGACATCAGGCGCCCGGCCACCATGTCGATCCGCTCGTAGGCCCGCACGGCGGCCAGCATCCCCGCTGCATCCAGACCCGCCAGCTTGCCCTCGTAGGTGGCCGCAAAGTCGGCGCAGGCGCCCGCCAGCCAGTCCATGTCGCGCGCCACCTCGGGCGCATCCGGCGCGGCATAAAGGTCGGACAGGTCCCATTCCGGCAGCGGCCCGAGATCGCGCGCGCCGGGGCTTGCGGCATCGAACACGGGGCGGGGCATCGGGGGCATGGGGAACATCGGCATGGGCCTTTCCAGAAAACGGTTCCCCTGACATAGGTCGCGGGAAAGGCCCCGCACAACCTCTGCCCCTTCATCCTTGCCCAAATACCTCGGGGGTGCGGGGGCAGCGCCCCCGCGCCTGCGCCGTCCTGCCGCTTGCCAGCCGCCCATCCGCGCCCTAGGCACGATCCCATGAGACTGCTTTTCCTTGGCGATGTGATGGGCCGCGCGGGCCGAACAGCCGTGGCCGACCGGCTGCCGGCGATCCGCACACGCCTGCGGCTGGATTTCGTCGTGGTCAACGGCGAGAACGCGACCCAGGGCGCCGGCCTGTCCGCGCCCCACGCGCAGGACATCCTGAAGGCCGGGGCCGATGCGATCACGCTCGGCGACCATGCCTTCGACCAGAAGGACATGCTGTCCTTCATCGAGGCCGAGCCGCGCATCATCCGGCCCCTGAACTACGCGAAATCCGCGCCGGGCCGGGGTGCGCGGGTGTTCGAGGCCCCCGGGGGCCGCAAGGTGCTGATCGCGCAGGTGCTGGGGCAGGTGTTCATGAAGCGGCCCTTCGACGACCCGTTCTCGGCGCTTGACACGATCCTCAAGGCGCACCCGCCCGGCGGGCTGGTGCAGGCCAGCCTGATCGACCTGCATGCCGAGGCGACGTCAGAGAAGATGGCGCTGGGGCACTGGTGCGACGGTCGGGCCAGCGTGGCGGTGGGCACGCATACCCATGTTCCGACCGGGGACGCGATGATCCTGAAGGGCGGCACGGCCTATCTTACCGATGCCGGCATGTGCGGCGACTACGACAGCATCATCGGGATGGACCGGGCGGAACCCATGCGCCGCTTCATCACCGGCATGTCCCAGGGCCGGTTCGAACCGGCCGACGGCGAGGCGACGCTGTGCGGGCTCTACGTCGAGACCGACGACCGGACGGGCAAGTCGACCCGCGTGGTCCCGTTCCGTGACGGTGGGCGGCTGGCCGCCTCGGACCCTGCGTTGCCGGACACCGCCGCTTGACCTCGCGCGCGCTTCTGTTCGGCGTTCTGATCGCCTCGGGCGCGGGCTGGGGGGCGACGCAGCCCTTGGCCAAGATCGCGGTCAGCGAGGGGCACCGGCATCTGGGCCTGATCTTCTGGCAGGTGGTGATCGCCTCGGTCCTTCTGGGCCTCATCCAGACCCTGCGGGGCAAGGGCCTGCCGATGCACCGCGACGCGATCCGGGTCTATCTGACCATCGCGCTTCTGGGGTCCGTCCTGCCGTCCATCGCGGCCTTCCAGGCGGCGGTCTATCTGCCGTCGGGGATCAACTCGATCATGTTGTCGACGGTGCCGCTGCTGGCCTTTCCGCTTGCGCTGGCCATGGGGACAGACCGTTTCGGCTGGCTGCGTCTGGCGGGCCTGTTCTGCGGCGTTCTCGGCGTGGTGCTGATTGCCGCGCCCGAGGCCAGCCTGCCCGAGCGGGCGATGCTGGTGTTCCTGCCCATCGCGATCATCGGGCCGCTGTTCTATGCGGTCGAGGCGAATGTGGTGGCGAAATGGGGCACCGCGGGGCTCGATCCCATCGCGGTCCTCTATGGCGCTTCGGTGGTCGGCATCGCCCTGTCCCTGCCGGGCGCCTTGCTGACCGGCAGCTTCATCGACCCGCGCGCCGTCTTGCGCGGTGGCTTTGGCGCGCCCGAGGCCGCCATCGCCGCCATCGCGGTGATCAATGCGGTCGTCTATACCGCCTACGTCTGGATGGTGGGCCGCGCGGGCGCGGTCTTTGCGGCGCAGGTCAGCTATCTTGTCACGGCTTTCGGGCTGGTCTGGGCGATGCTGTTCCTCGGCGAACGCTATGCCGGAACGGTCTGGGCGGCGGTCGCGATGATGCTGGTCGGCGTGTTCCTTGTTCAGCCGCGACGGCCCTCGGACCCCCTGCTCGATCTTGCGCCGGCATTGGCGGACGTCGATACTGCGCTGCGTCAAAAGGCTGGCGCACGGCCGGCGGCAGGAGCGGAATGATCGACCTCGGATTTTCCGGCGATGGTCCGGCCTGGGCAGCCATTGCCATCGTCGCAGGCATGTTCGTGCTGTTCGTGCGCGAGATCCGCCCGCCCGAGGTTGTCGCCATGGGCGGTGCGGCCCTGATGCTGGCGCTCGGGCTGCTGCCGATCGAGCGTGCCGGGGCGGTTCTGTCGAATTCTGCGCCCTGGACCATCGCCTTCATGTTCGTGCTGATGGGGGGCCTCGTGCGGACCGGGGCGCTGGCCCTGCTGACCCAGTCGGTCGATCGCAATGTCGCGGCGCGTCCTCGGCGCACGATCGCGGGCCTCTATGCCTCGGTCGCCGGGGCTTCGGCGATCATGAACAACACCCCCGTCGTCGCGGTGATGATCCCGGTTGTCGTGCAGCTGGCCAAGAAGATCGGCACTGTCCCGTCCAAGCTGTTGATCCCCCTGTCCTACATGACGGTCATGGGCGGAATGATGACGCTGATCGGCACGTCCACGAACCTTCTGGTGGACGGTGTGGCCCGGTCGCAGGGGCTGGAGCCATTCGGCATCTTCGAGATCCTGCCGCTGGGGCTGGCCGTGGTGATCGCGGGCGCGGCCTACCTGTGGTTCGTGGGCCGCCACCTGCTGCCGGAACGCGACAGCCTGGGCGCCATGCTGTCGGACCGCAAGAAGATGAAGTTCTTCACCGAGGTCGCGGTCCCGGAAGGATCGGCGCTGGTCGGGCGCAGGGTGGTGGAGGTCGAGATCTTCAAGCGTGACGGGATGCGGGTTGTGGACGTGCTGCGGGGCGATGCGTCGCTTCGCCGCGACATGGCCCCCGTGGTGCTGGAAGCGGGCGACCGGGTGGTGCTGCGCACCGAGGTGGCGGAACTTCTGGGGTTGCAGAACTCCAAGGACGTGGCGCTGGTGGACAAGCTGTCGTCGGTGCAGACGACCACGGTGGAGGTGCTGATCACGCCGGGGTGCCGGATGATCGGGCGCACGCTGGGCGAGTTGCGCCTGCGGCGGCGCTACGGCGTCTATCCGCTGGCGGTGCACCGGCGCAACCGCAACATCGGCGCGCGGATGCTGGACGAGGTCGAGGTGCAGGTGGGCGACACGCTGCTGCTGGAGGGGGCCTCGGGCGACATCGCCCGGCTGGCCGAAGACCAGGGGCTGGTCGACATCAGCCAGCCCGCCGCGCGGGCCTATCGCCGGACGCATGCGCCCATCGCCATCGGGACGCTGTTGGCGGTGGTGGGCTTGTCGGCGCTGAATGTCGCGCCGATCCTGGTGCTTGCGTTCATTGGCGTTGTGGTGGTGCTGCTCAGCCGGTGCATAGATGCCGACGAGGCGTTCGGGTTCATCGACGCGCGGCTTCTGGCACTGATCTTCGGGATGATCGCGGTCGGGGCGGGGCTGGAGGCGACGGGCGCCGTGGCCCTGATAGTGAATGCGGTCGCGCCGTTGCTGACGGGCCTGCCGCCCGCGGTGGCGGTCGCGGCGGTCTATCTGATGGCCCTCGTGATGACCGAGTTCCTGTCGAACAATGCCGTCGCCGTGATCCTGACGCCGATTGCGATCCAGCTGGGCAGCAGCCTGGGGCTGGACCCGCGGCCGTTTGCCGTGGCGGTGATGTTTGCCGCGACGCTCGCCTTCGCGACGCCCATTGGCTACCAGACCAACATGATGGTGTTCGCGCCGGGGGGGTATCGGTTCACCGACTACATCAAGGTTGGCGTCCCGCTGAACCTGGTGACCGCCGCTGTCTGTTGCGCGCTGATCCCGTTGCTCTGGCCGGCATGAGGCGTCCTTCAAAGATGGCGCTGCTGGCGGTGGCGATGGCCCTGGCGGCCTGTGCGGGTGGGGCGCCCGGGACAGGTGCGGGGCGCGCCGCCCCTGCGCTCGAGCCTCGGGCTGCGATCCTGTATCCCGGCACGTTGACGGTGCTGACCTCGGATGGCGGGCTTTGTGCCGGGGTCCGGCCGCGCGGGGCGCAGGCGTGGTCGGGTCAGTTGCAGGGCTGCCGGGCGGACCTGACCTATGCCGTGGCGCGACCGGCGCGGGGCGCGCGCGAGGTGCTGCCCGCTGTCGCGGATCCGGCGGCTGAGCCCTCTGCGGCGGCGGTGACGATCGAGGGACCGGGCGGCGCCTGGGCCTTCGGCGCGCGGTAGCGAGGGCGTCGGCGCGCGCGCGCAAGAGACGCCGGCGCATGCGCTGGGGGGGATTCCGGCCCATCCGGGATGCGCCATGTCACCTTTTCCACCCATTTTTCGCCCCTCGCCCCCGGTGGAGTGCCGCAGAAGGGCGATGCGGCGTTGATCGGGGGCGCCCGGACGTGTTCACTGTCGGCAAGGCCGCGCCCCGCGCAAGGGCGCGGTCCGGCATGACCAGAACGCTCTTGGGAGGAGCCACATGAAACAGATGACCTTCGCGGCCGCCATGGCCGCCACCACCCTTGCCGCCAGCCTTGTCGTCGGCGCCGCCAGCGCCCAGGACCGCACCGGCTGGCCGAACAGCATGACCATCGGCACCGCCAGCCAGGGCGGCACCTATTTCGTCTACGGCAACGGCTTTGCCAGCTACGTCAGCGAAGCGCTGGGCATCAACGCCTCGGGCGAAGTCACCGGCGGCCCGGTGCAGAACGTGACGCTGGTGGAAACCGAAGACCACCTGATGGGTCTGGTCACGATGGGTCCGGCCTATGACGCCTGGATGGGCAATTCGGAACTGGCCCCGGGGCTGGAGCACCGGTCGATCCGTGCGCTGTTCCCGATGTACCAGACGCCGTTCCAGGTGATCGCGCTGCGGTCCTCGGGGATCACCTCGGTCAGCGACCTGGACGGCAAGCGCGTGTCGGTGGGCCCCGCGGGCGGGACGCCCGGCACCTACTGGCCGCAGTTCATGGAAGCGGTCGGTGTCAGCGCCACGGTGTCGAACGCGGGCGCGTCGGATGCGGCGGGCCAGCTGCAGGACGGCCTGATCGACGCCTTCGCCTTTGCCGCGGGCGTGCCGATCTCGGCCTTTGCCGAACTGGCCGCCAGCCAGGACGTGGTGATGTTCGGCCTCAACGACGAGGAATTGCCGAAGGTCCTCGAGGCGTTCCCGGCCATGGCACCGCTGACGATCCCTGCGGGCACCTACGCGGGCCACGACTATGACCAGCCCACGGTCGCGCTGTGGAACTTCGCCATCGCGCATCAGGACATGCCCGACAGCCTGGCCTACGAGATCACCAAGCTGGCGATGGAAAACCCCGACCGGATGGTCCAGATCCATGCCGCCGCCTCGGAGACGCTGCGCGAGAACTGGGACAAGAACACGTTCATGCCCTACCATCCCGGCGCAGTGCAGTACTTCGAGGAAGCGGGCATCTCGATCCCCGACAACCTGAAGTGACCTGACGGCCGCGGGCGGCGCATGCGCCGCCCGCGGCCTGATGCAAGACTGCCTGTTCCGGCGGTGCCCGCAGCGGTGTCGCCGGGGCGGGCCAAGACCACATAGGGACCACGTGCCCGGGGGAGGGGACCATGGCCGCCACGAACGAGGCCGCAACGCCGGCCACTGCCGCCGCGAAGGGCGGCGACCAAAGCATCGCGGCCGGTGTCGATGCCGAAACCTTCACGTCGAACCAGCGCAAGCCGGAAGGCGCGCTGAAGCTGATCGCCGTGACGCTGTGCATTGCCTACACGCTGTTCCATGTCGGCGCGATGAACGGCCTGCACGACCGCTTCACTGACCTCTTCGGCCTTCGGTCGGTCGACCTGACCGAGCCCTGGCGCTATCGCCTGGTGCATGTGGGCGGCGGTCTGGCGCTGGGATTCCTGCTGTTTTCCTCGACGCTGTTCCGCAATGACCGCCCCGGCGAGGCGAACCCGCTGCGGCTGATCGCCATCCTGCCGGGGGCTGCGTTGGTGGCGCTGGCCTTCGGGCAGGCGTTGATGTTCGTTCTGGTCGGACCGGGGGTCGGCCAGGCCGCGGCGCGCGATGCCTATGACTGGACCTTCGGGCTACCGCTGGTGGCGGGCACGGCCTGGCTGGTGGCGCTGGGCTGGGTCTGGCCGGACC
>CAYYOE010000165.1:0-6999 GCA_964473055.1 uncultured Rhodobacterales bacterium
GTGCTGGGCTGCACCCACTATCCGCTGGTCGAGGACGTGTTCCGCGATGCGCTGGGGCCGGGGGTGAAGGTGTTCAGCCAGCCCGCGCTGGTGGCCGAAAGCCTGGCCGACTATCTGGCGCGCCGCCCGCAGATGCTGGGGCAGGGTGCAGACTCGGCCTTTCTGACCACGGGCGATCCGGCGCGCGTGTCGTCGCGCGCGGTGCAGTTCCTGAAACGGCCGATCGCGTTCCGCGCGGCCTGACGCCGGGCGTGACGTGGCGTCACGACTGTAAAGCGCAAATTAACCTGAACCCGCCACGGATTCGCCGCGACCAAGGGGCACGAGACCCGGGCGCGATGACGTGGAGAGTGTGATGCGATTTCTATTGGCCACGCTAGTGGCCGCGATCCTTGCGGTGCCGGTCCATGCCGCGACCCTGTCCGAGGCGGATGTGGCGGGCGGCGACTTTTCCGGGGCGTTCGCTGGCCCGACGCTTGTGGCACAGGGTGTCACCGAGGTGCGGGGCGCCTGGCAGGGCGGCAATGACGCCGATATCCTGCGCCTGTCGCTGGCGCCCGGCGCGCAGTCCGTCCGGCTGTCGTTTTCTCCGCTCGCGCCCATCGGTCCGACCGATTGGTCGTTCTCGGCTGGGGGCGCGGTGCGCTGGTCGGACCAGGCGTTTCGTTGGGCCTGGGACGGGGCACATCTGGGCAGCGTGTCGGTGCAGCACTGGAACCGGGACAGCGACGCGACGCTGACCCTGGTGCTGGGCGACGGCTTTGCGGGCGACCTGTGGCTGGGCCTTTATGGCACCCATGGGACGCTGGGCTACACGATCACGCTGGACGCGGGCGATCCGTCGGTCGTGCCGGTTCCGGCAGGGCTGGTGCTGCTGGGCACGGGGCTTGTCGGGCTGGGACTGATTCGCCGCCGTCGCCGCGGCTGAGCGGCGCGCCTGTTTTTCCGGCATCTGCCCGCTGAGGTGCAGTTGGCGGCCCCGCACCCCAGATTCCCGATTGTTCGAATCGATCCCGAGTTCCACGGTAGGGACAATTCGTTTCAATCAGAACCGATGGGGGTGCGTCATGACCAGAACCTTGCTTTCTCCGAGTCGCCGGGGTGTCCTTTTGTCCGGGAGCGCGCTGGCGCTGGCGGGTCTTGCGCCGGGTCTGGTGCGCGCCCAATCACCGATCCGCATGGCGGGCATCTACACGGTGCCCGTGGAACAGCAGTGGGTCAGCCGCATCCACATCGCTGCCGAGGCCGCCAAGGCGGCGGGGCGGGTAGACTATACCTTCACCGAGAACGTGTCGAACACCGACTACACCCGCGTGATGCGGGAATACTGCGAATCCGGCGTCAAGCTGATCGTGGGCGAGATCTTCGGGGTCGAGGCCGAGGCGCGCGAGGTCTGCGCGGAATATCCCGACGTGGCGTTCCTGCTGGGATCGTCCTTCCTGGAAGACCCCGCGGTGCCGAACCTGGGCGTGTTCGACAACTACATCCAGGACGCCAGCTATCTTACCGGCCTGATCGCGGGCGCAATGACGACCAGCGGCAACGTTGGCCTTGTCGGCGGCTTCCCGATCCCCGAGGTCAACCGGCTGATGCATGCCTTCATGGCGGGCGTGAAGGAAATGCGTGCCGATGCGACCTTCCAGGTCAGCTTCATCGGATCGTGGTTCGACCCGCCAAAGGCCAAGGAAACCGCCATGGCGATGATCGATGCGGGGGCCGACATGCTGTACGCCGAACGCTTCGGCGTGTCCGATGCCGCGCAGGAACGCGGCATGCTGGCCATCGGCAACGTGATCGATACGCAGGCCGACTATCCCGACACGGTGGTGGCCTCGGCGCTGTGGCACTTTGAACCCACGCTGAACGCCGCACTGGACGCGGTCGAGGCGGGCAGCTTCACCGCAGCGAACTATGGCGTCTATTCCTACATGAAGAACGGCGGCTGCTCGATCGCGCCGCTCGGCACCTTCGAGGGCACGGTCCCGGCCGAGGTGATGGCGCTGGTGGCCGAACGCGAAGCCGCGATCAAGGCGGGCACCTTCACGGTCGAGGTCAACGACGACGAACCCCGGTCGTCGTGACCGAACCGGAAGTCCGGGCGGGGGACGAGGTTCTCCGCCTGACCGGCATCACCAAGCGCTTCGGGCGGCTGGTCGCGAACGATGGCATCTCGCTATCGCTGCGGGCGGGCGAGGTCGTGGCGCTGTTGGGCGAGAACGGCGCGGGCAAGACCACGCTGATGAACATTCTGTTCGGCCAGTATGTGGCCGACGAAGGCCAGGTCATGGCCTTTGGCCGTCCGCTGCCGCCCGGCAACCCGCGCGCGGCGCTGGAGGCGGGAATCGGCATGGTGCACCAGCATTTCGCGCTGGCCGATCACCTGAGCGTGGCCGAGAACATCGTGCTGGGCACCGGGTCGCTGTGGCGGCCCCGGCTGGGGCTGGCGGCGGCGCAGGCGCGGATCGCGGCACTGGCGCGCGACTACGGGCTGGCGGTGGACCCCGCCGCGCGGGTGGGCCGCCTGACGGTGGGCGAGCGGCAGCGGGTCGAGATATTGAAGGCGCTGTATCGCGATGCGCGCGTGCTGGTGCTGGACGAACCCACCGCCGTGCTGACCCCGCAAGAGGCCGACGCACTGTTCGCCACGCTGCGGCGGGCGGTGGCGCGGGGGCTCGCCGTCATCTTCATCAGCCACAAGCTGCACGAGGTCATGGCGATCGCCGACCGCTGCGTCGTGCTGCGCCATGGGCGCGTGGCGGGCGAGGTCGCGACGGCGGATGCCAGCCCCGCACGGCTGGCGGCGCTGATGGTGGGGGCCGAGGTTGCCCGCGCCGATGTTTCGCCGGGCAGGCCGGGGGGCGTTCTGATGGCGCTGGAGGGTGTGACGACGCCCGATGCCGAAGGCGCGCCGGGGCTGAAGGCCGCCAGTCTTGCCCTGCGGGCGGGGCAGATCACCGGGATTGCCGGCGTGTCGGGCAACGGGCAGGCGGCGCTGTCCGATCTGGTGTCGGGGTTGATCCGTCCGGCTGGGGGGCGGCTTTCGGTGGGCAACGCCGACGCGGGCCGCGGCTGGTCCCCCGGCGCGGCGCTGGGCGCAGGGATCGGCCGTATCCCCGAGGATCGGCATCGTGATGGCACCATCGCCGACTTCACCCTGACCGAGAACGCCGTGCTGGAAAGCTACGGTCAGGCCCCGGTCAGCCGACGCGGCTGGATGGACTGGCGCGCGGCGCGGGCGGCTGCGGAAGGGGTGATCGCCGCCTACGACGTGCGCTGCCCCGGTCCCGACACGCGCATCCGCCTCTTGTCGGGTGGCAACATGCAGAAGCTGATCCTGGGCCGTGTGCTGGAGGCCGGGCCGCGGGTGGTGCTGGCCAATCAGCCGGTGCGGGGGCTGGACGTGGGCGCCATCGCCTGGGTCCATGGGCAACTGGTCGCGGCGCGCGACCGGGGCGCGGCGGTGCTGCTGATCTCGGAGGATCTGGACGAGGTTCTGGCCCTGTCCGACGTGGTGCATGTGCTGTCGGCGGGCCGCCTGTCGCCCGCCTTCCCGCGCGGAACGGTGGGGGTGGCGGACCTCGGGCTGTGGATGGCGGGGCAGGGGTTTGACCATGCGGCTTGAGCCGGTCGAGAATGCGGGCCTGCCACGCCGTCTGGGCTATCCGGCGGCGGCGCTGGGGGCGACCGTGCTGGTCGCCATGGCGCTGGCCGCCATTGCCGGGGCCGACCCCTTCGCCACGCTGGGCCTGATCGTCACCGGCGCGGCGGGGTCGCGCTTTGCAATCCTGGAGACGCTGAACCGCGCGACACCCCTGATCTTCACCGGGCTTGCCGTCGCCGTCGCCTTCCGCGCCAAGCTGTGGAACATCGGGGCCGAGGCGCAGCTTTATGCGGGCGCGATCCTGACGGTGGTGATCGGCACGACCGCGTGGGGGATGCCCTGGCTGCAACTGCCCGCGATGGCGCTGGCCGCGGCATTGGCGGGGGCGCTGGTGCTGCTGGGTCCTGTCCTGCTGAAAACCCGGTTTGGTGTGGACGAGGTGGTGACGACCCTTCTGTTCAACTTCGTGATGCTGCTGTTCGTCAGCTACCTGGTGGAAGGGCCGCTGAAGGACCCGATGGGCATGGGCTGGCCCAAGTCCGAGGCCGTGGCGCGCGAGGTGCGGCTGCCCCGCATCGTCGAGGGGTTGCGGCTGCACTGGGGCTTTGCGCTGGCGCTGATCGCCGCCGTCGCCGTCTGGGTGATGCAGACGCGCACGACGCTGGGGTATGAAATCCGCGCGGTCGGCCTGAACCCGCGTGCGGCGCGCTTCGCGGGGATGCCGGTGAACCGGGTACTTCTGAAGACCGCGCTGATCTCGGGCGGGCTGGCCGCGCTGGCCGGGTTTTCCGAAGTCGCGGGGCTGAAGGGGCACCTCAGCCGCGACTTGTCGCCGGGGTTTGGCTATACCGGCATCATCGTGGCGATGCTGGCGCTGCTGCATCCCCTGGGTGTCGTGGTGTCGGCCCTGTTCGTCGCGGGCATCTTCGTGGGTGCCGACAGCATGAGCCGCGCAGCAGGCGTGCCCACCTACATCGCCGACATGCTGCTGGCCGTGGCGCTGTTGTTCATGGTGCTGGCGATCCTGCTGACGCGGTTCCGCGTGGTGCGCGGATGATGGCGCTGTGGGAGATCCTGGTATCGGCCGGGTTCTGGGCGGCGGCCGTGCGCATCGCCGCGCCGCTGATCTTTGCGACCATGGGCGAGCTGATCTGCGAACGCGCGGGCGTGCTGAACCTCGGGATCGAGGGGATCATGGTGATGGGTGCCTTCACCGGCTGGTTCGCCGTTTATCTGGGCCTGCCCCTGTGGGGGGGCGTGGCGGTGGCCTTCGCGTCGGGGATGCTGTTCGGGCTGCTGCATGCGGTGCTGACGGTGCCCTTCGGGCTGTCGCAGCATGTGGTGGGGCTGGGGGTGACGCTGCTGGCGACCGCGACAGCCTACTTCACCTATCGTCTGGCCCTGCCGCAGGTCACGAGCCCGCCGCGGATCGACCCGTTCCAGCCGCTGCCGATCCCGGTGCTGTCCGACATTCCGGTGATTGGCCCCGCGCTGTTCGCGCAGACGCCGCTGACCTATGCGGCCTTCGCCGTGGCACTGGCCGTCTGGGCGGTCTTGTGGCGCACGCCGCTGGGGCTGGCGGTGCGCGCGGTGGGCGAGAACCCGGCCGCCGCCGCCGCGCAGGGGCTGTCGGTCACGGGGTTGCGGATGGGCGCGGTGGTCGTGGGGTCGGGGCTGATGGCGGTGGGCGGGTCCTACCTGACGCTCTCGGCGTTCTCGTCCTTCTTCTTCGACATGGTGAACGGGCGCGGCTGGATCTGCATCGCGCTGGTGGTGTTCGGCGCCTGGCGGCCCGGCAAGGCAGTGCTGGGGGCGCTGCTGTTCGCGGCCTTCGACGCGCTGCAGGTGCGCCTGCAGCAGACGCCCATCGGCGCGGTGCTGCCCTACCAGTTGTTCCTGGCGCTGCCGTTCCTGCTGTCGATCCTGGCGCTGGTGGTGATGTCGCGCCGGGCTGAGGTGCCGCAGGCCCTGATGATCCCGTGGCGGAGGGGGGAGAGATGAGCGTGGACCTGCTGATCCGGGGCGGGACGCTGCCCGATGGCCGGGTGGCCGACATCGCGATCCGGGGGGATCGGATCGTGGACGTGGCACTGCGGATCGAGGCCGAGGCGGGGCGCGTGATCGACGCGACCGGCGATCTGGTGGCGCCGCCCTTCGTGGACCCGCATTTCCACATGGACGCCACGCTCAGCTACGGGCTGCCGCGGGTGAACGCGTCGGGCACCCTGCTGGAGGGGATCAGCCTGTGGGGCGAGTTGCGCGACCTCGCCACCGTGGACGAGATGGTGGACCGCGCCGTGGCCTATTGCGACTGGGCGGTGTCGATGGGCCTCTTGGCGATCCGCAGCCATGTGGACACGACGCCCGACCACCTGCGCGGGGCCGAGGCGATGCTGGAGGTCAGGCGGCGCGTGGCGCCCTATCTGGACCTGCAGCTGGTCGCTTTCCCGCAGGACGGCCTGTACCGCGCGCCGAACGGACGGGCGAACCTGATCCGGGCGCTGGACATGGGGCTCGATGTGGTGGGCGGCATCCCGCATTTCGAGCGCACGATGGACGAGGGCGGCGAGAGCCTGCGCGACCTGGCCCGCGTCGCCGCCGAGCGGGGCCTGATGTGGGACGTGCACTGCGACGAGACCGACGATCCCCAGAGCCGCCATGTCGAGGTGATGGCGCGCGAGGTGGTGCGGCACGGTCTGGGGGGCCGCGCGGCGGGGTCGCACCTGACCTCGATGCACTCGATGGACAACTACTATGTGTCCAAGCTGATCCCGCTGATTGCGGAATCGGGGATGACGGCGATCCCGAATCCGCTGATCAACATCACGCTGCAGGGGCGGCACGATACCTACCCCAAGCGGCGCGGGCTGACCCGCGTGAAGGAGATGCAGGCCGCGGGCGTCACCGTGGGCTGGGGGCAGGACTGCGTGCTGGACCCGTGGTATCCGCTCGGGACCGGCGACATGCTGGACGTGGCCTTCATGGGGCTGCACGTCGCGCAGTTGACCCATCCGGCGGAGATGCGGCGCTGCTTCGACATGGTGACGGTCGAAAATGCGCGGATCATGGGGCTGGAGGGATACGGGCTGGCGCCGGGGTGCCAGGCCTCGCTGGTGGTGCTGGATGCGGGCCACCCGGTCGAGGCGCTGCGGCTGCGGCCTGCGCGGCTGGCGGTGGTGTCGAAGGGCCGGGTCGTGGCCGAAGCGGCGCGGGGCGATGCGCGGCTGACCCTGCCGGGGCGGCCCGGATCGGTGCGGCGTCGGCATTTGCGCGGATAGGCCCGGCAGGACCCGAAGGCGGGGGGCTCTGCCCCCCGGGCGGGGCCTCGCCCCGCCTCCCCCCGAGGTATTTGCGCAAGGATGAGGCCAGGGTCAGGCCAGGGTCAGGCCAGGGTCAGG
>CAYYOE010000166.1:0-1686 GCA_964473055.1 uncultured Rhodobacterales bacterium
CGGTAGTACATGGGCTTTGGCGCGCGGTCGAAGCGGCGGATCAGGTCGGCCGTATGCGCGTCCGACCCCTCGATCCAGACCATCAGCAGGTGGGCGGCCAGATGCGACAGGACCGGATCGGCGGGGTCGTCGGGGTCCACCACCTCGCAGATCGACCCGCCGCTGTCGCAGACGAAGTTGGGGTAGCCATAGAGGTCCGCCGCCCGGTCGATGAAGCGCACGGTGTCATGCAGGCTCGCGATCTCGGCCTCGCGGTGCTGGTCCTGGCGCACACTGTAGTCGGCGAAGCTCAGACCGCCCTTGGCCGGATCGCCCGGCTTGCCCAGGTAGGTGGACAGCGGCGCGAGGTTGTCGAAGGTGATGTTCGAGGCGATGTAGACGCTGTCGGTCAACAGAAGCTGCCGCAGGAACGGCACCTTCATCGCTTCGCGCTTGAAGTTGTCGGCAATGAACTCGCCCATGTAGCGGGTGCCGATGCGGTAATCGACCGAGTAGTGGAACCACCCGCCGCTGTCGCGCAACATGTTCGCCAGATGCGTCTTGCCGAGGCCGGACATGCCGAAGAACAGCACCCGTCGGTTCGATGCCGCCAGCCAGTCGTCGGCTGTCCTGTAGATCATGCCCGCTTCCTTTTTTCCGCGCCACCAAAGGCAGGGCGGAGGCGGGAGTCAACCGGGCACGCCGGATGCCCGGCGCCTGGACGGGTATTTCCGCTGGCATGTTCCGGGAACGGTCAGGCAGGGCGTGCGCCCGGACCCGAACCCCACTCGCCAAGGGGCTTGCCGTTCGATCGTCAGCCCTCGGCTTGCACGCAGACGCCCAGGGCCTCTGCCAGGTCCCGCATCAGGGCTTCGTAGAGGTCGGGCCCAGGCGCCAGCAGGCGGCCCTCGGGGTCGAGCGTCCCCATCGGCACCTCTGCATCGCCGAGGGCCGCGCGCAGAAGGCCATCGGGGCGGCCCGGTTCGCCGAAGGCGCAGGCAATCCCGCCGGCCGCCGCCGTGTCGGCCAGCCGCGCGATCCGTTGCGCCCCTGCGGCGGTTCCGTCGCCCAGCAGGGCCGCCCCGGCGATGCGCAGACCGAAGGCGCGCGCAAGGTAGTTGTAGGCGTCGTGCTGCACGAGGATCGGGCGGTCACCGACGGCGACCAGCCGCACGGAAAGCTCCTCACCCAGGCGCGCAAGACGGGCATCGGCTTCGGCGGCATTTGCGGCAAACCGGTCGGCGTTGACCGGGTCGGCCTCGGCCAGGGCCGCGGCAATCCGCGCCACCCAGGCCCGCGCATTCGCAGGGTCAAGCCAGGCATGCGGATCGGCAGGTGCGTTCTCGGAAAACCCGTAGCGCAGCACATCCGTGCCTGGGGCGTCCAACAGTGCCGTCTCTGGCGTATCGGGGGCCAGTGCCTGCAGCGCTTCGGCTAGCCAGGGGGTCATTTCGGGCCCGATCCACAGAACCAGATCGGCGCTCGACAGCCGCGCGGCCTCGGATGGGCGGAGGGTCACAGTGTGCGGGTCGGCTCCGCCGGTCACCAGCAGTGCCGGCGATCCCACTCCGGCCATGACTTGTGCCGTCAGCGAATGCACAACCGCCGTATCGGCGACCACATTCAACCGGTCCGTTCCCGATACAGCGGGGCCGGACAGCGAGGTGGCAAGGATCGACAGGGCGAGGGCGCGCAGCATGGGGGACA
>CAYYOE010000166.1:1786-5267 GCA_964473055.1 uncultured Rhodobacterales bacterium
CGCCGCAAGGTGCTGGAAATCCTGCTCGAGGAACATCGCGCGCTTGGCGCTTATGCCGTGCTTGACCGGCTGGCCGAAGCGGGGTTCGGTAACCAGCCGCCCGTGGCCTATCGCGCGCTCGACTTCCTGGTGGAACACGGCTTTGCCCATCGCGTGCAGCGGCTGAACGCCTTTGCCGCCTGCATGGCACCCGATGTAGAGCACGCGCCGGTGTTCCTGATCTGCGAAGGCTGCGGCGCTGTCGCCGAGGCCGATGGCGCACAGGTGCGCAACGCGCTGTCCAGGGCCGCCCATGTTCAGGGGTTCGAGGTGCGGCGCACCACGGTCGAGGCCGTGGGCCTGTGTCCGACCTGCCTGGCCGCGGCATGAGGCTGATCGCCGCCCGGGGTCTGTCGGTCGGCTTCGACGGGCGCACCGTCCTGCGCAACGTCGACATGGAAGTCGCGCGCGGCGAGATCGTCACGCTGGTGGGGCCGAACGGATCGGGCAAGTCCACCCTTGTCCGCGCGCTGGTGGGAGCGGTCAGGCCCGTTGGCGGGCGGATCGAACGGGCAACGGGGCTGCGCACCGGCTATGTCCCGCAGCGGCTGGCGCTGGACCCGGCGATGCCGCTGACGGTGGACCGGCTGATGGCCCTGCCCGGGCGGACGGCCGCGGGGCCGGCGCCAGTGGCCGCAGTGCTGGACCGGGTCGGGATGGCGGGCTCTGGGCGGCGCCAGGTGGCCGACCTGTCGGGCGGGCAGTTGCAGCGGGTGCTTCTGGCCCGCGCGCTCGCGGCCGGGCCTGACCTCTTGGTGCTGGACGAACCGACGCAGGGCCTCGATCAGCCCGGCACGGCGGCGTTCTACCGCCTGATCGAGGATGTGCGGGCAGACACCGGGGCGGGCGTGCTGCTGGTCAGCCATGACCTGCATGTGGTGATGAGCGCCTCGGACCGGGTGATCTGCCTGAACGGCCATGTCTGCTGCCACGGCACACCCGAGGTCGTGCGCGCGGCCCCGGAATACCGGGCGCTGTTCGGGCTGGGCACCGGCGGGGCCCTGGCGCTGTACCGGCATGTCCATGACCATGTCCACGATGATGCGACGGCCGGACCGGGGCACGATCACGACCATGCCCACGACCACAGCCACGGCGCGGCGGTAGATTCCCGCCCCGCGCCCGATCGCGTCGTGGGCGGGTAGCGGGATGCCCGAGTTCCTGATCCGCGCGGCCCTGGCCGGGCTTGGCGTCGCGGTGGCGGCCGGACCGCTCGGCGCGCTGATCCTGTGGCGCCGGATGGTCTATTTTGGCGACGCCACGGCACACGCGGCCATTCTGGGTGTCGCATTGGCGCTGATGGCCGACCTTCCGGTGGCACTCGGAGCGGGGCTGGTGGCGCTGGCGGTGGCCGCCCTTGCCGTGCGGCTGACAACGCGGGGTCGCGGGATGGAGACGGCGCTGGGCGTCCTGTCGCACGGGGCGCTGGCGGCCGGTCTGGTGGCCGTGGCCCTGCTGCCGGGGGTGCGGGTGGATCTGAACGCCCTGTTGTTCGGCGATATCCTGGCCGTCACGCGGGGCGATCTTCTGGTCATCTGGGGCGGTGCGATTGCCGTGCTGGCACTGCTGGCCTGGCGGTGGGGGCGGCTGGTCACGGCGACCCTGTCCGAGGACCTTGCCGCCGCCGAGGGCATCGACCCGGCGCGCGAGCGGATGATCCTGACTCTGGCGCTGGCGCTGGTGGTGGCGGTCGCACTGAAGGTGGTGGGCGCGCTTCTGATCACCGCGATGCTGATCATCCCGGCAGCGGCGGCACGGGGGCTGTCGCGCACGCCCGAGGGCATGGCCGCGCGTGCGGTCGCGGTGGGGGCCATGGCGGCGATGGGGGGGCTGGCCCTGTCGATGGCCGCGGACACGCCCGCAGGCCCATCGATCGTGGTGGCCGCGGTCGTGGCCTTCGGCCTGTCGCTTGCGCTGGGCGCGCGTCGGCCCCGCCCTCAACCGCGTCCGTAGTACAATCCGACGGTGTGTTCCGCTTCGGCAAAGAACAGCCAGCGCAGGGCCAGCGTGCCGGTCAGGTGCAGCAGGGCCGCGGGCACCAGTGCCCAGGCGCCGAAGGGCATCAGCGCCAGCAGCGCAGGCAGCGCCGCGCCAAGCGTCAGCGCCACGGCGCGCAATGCACCCGCGCGGCGCCGCGCCACGCGGAACACCATCTCGCGCGTCAGGTAGTTGCCCCCGGTGTGGGGCGGCTCGAACAGCCGTACCGTACCGCGGCCGGACAGGCCGGTGGCTGTGCCCGGGGTCGATCCGGACCGGGCGAAGGCCCCGTCGCCCTGCCGCCAGTGCGCCAGCATCAGCCCGCCGGTGATGACCAGAAGCCCCGTCGCCGTCAGCCCGTTCCCGGACAGGAGCGCCCCGCCCGACAGGGCAATCGCGAGGAAAAGGGCCGGCGTCGTGGCACTGTTCCAGCGCGGTACGCTGCGCAGTTGCGCGTAGATCATCGCGGTCGCGGCCACCGTCGCCAGCGCCAGCGCTGCTCCGATCCCGCCCAGGATTGCCGCGCGCCAGCCCAGCACGGCGAGCAATCCATGCACACCCATGACCGCCAGTGTCGCGCTGGCCAGAACCGCCTCGCGCGACAGCCAGGAGGTGCGCCATTCCCGAAACGCCAGCAGCGCGCGTTCCGGATGGCCGAGGTGGAACGCCGAAGCGACCAGGCCCCCGCCTGCCAAGGCGAAGGCAAGGCCATGCCACAGCACAGCCGCCCAGCCGGTGGCGCCGGGCAGGCCGAGGCCCAGAAACACCAGCAGGCCGAACCCGGCACCGGACAGGACGGTGAACAGGATGATCGACGGCGCGGGATGCATCAGCCCTGGTCCCGGTTGCGTCCGTCGCCCACGGGCAGGCGCGCAAGCGTCCGGTCGAGCCAGCCAAGAAACCCGCCCGGCGCGTCCTCGACCGGGGCAAGCCAGGGGCCGAGCACGTCGAAGTCGGCTGTGGCATCGCGGGGGCGGGGGGGCAGATACTTGTTCACCGGCCGCGTGCCCTGTTCGGGCAAGAGGTCGGTCCCGCCACGGACGGCCACAAGGCGCGACACGTCACTTTCGGGGTCTGCGAGGTCGCCGAAATGCCGCGCGCCCGCCGGGCAGGTGCGCACGCAGGCCGGGATGCGGTCGACCTCGGGCAACGTGTCCGAGGTGATCCGGTCGACGCAGAGGGTGCATTTCTTCATGACCTGCTCGGTCGGGTCCATCTCGCGCGCGCCGTAGGGGCAGGCCCAGGCACACAGACCGCAGCCGATGCAGGCGGCCTCGTTCACCAGCACGATGCCGTCCTCGGCGCGCTTGTAGCTGGCGCCGGTGGGGCAGACGGTGACGCAGGGCGCGTCGTCGCAGTGCAGGCAGGACTTCGGGAAATGGACGATCTGCGCCGGGCCGTCAGGGGGTGTCACCTCGAAGCTGTGAACACGGTTCAGGAAGGCGCCGGAGGGGTCGGCGCCATA
>CAYYOE010000166.1:5367-6964 GCA_964473055.1 uncultured Rhodobacterales bacterium
CGTTCGCGCGGCCGTCGGGCAGGGTTTCGGGGATCAGCGGATTGAGCAGGAACCCTTGCGTTGTCTCGGGTGCGTCGGGGTGCAGTGCCCAGGCACCCCGGCGCTTGCCGATCGCGTTCCAGGTCCATACCGTGTGCGGGTTCAGCGCAGCCATGTGGGCAACCGGTGCGGTGATCGCGGCGTGCGGCGAGGTTACACGCGCGTGGTCGCCGTCGCGGAACCCCTGCGCCGTCCAGACCGCGGTGGGCAGGTAGAGGACGTTCCGGCCGTGGATCTGGCGCAGCCACGCGTTCTGGCTGCCCCAGCTGTGGTACATCGCCATCGGTCGCTGGGTGATGGCGTGCAGGGGAAAGGCGGGGTCTTCCACGGTCGCCGGATACCAGGTGGGCGCGGGGTCCATGGCGCGGATCAGGGGCGCGCGCAGCCGGTCGGGTGGCTGGCGGTCGCCGTGTCCTTCGGCCGCGCGCTGGAACCGGCGGAGAGGCTGGGACCAGAGGCTGATCAGGTAAGGATTCGGCGTATCGGCCAGCCCTATGGCGACTGCCCAGTCCTGATAGGCCACGTTCCAGGGCTTCATGAAGCGCGCCTCGGGCGGGACATGCGCCTGGAACAGCCCGCCGTTCGCGATGTAGGCATCGATCTGGGCCGCGTTCGGCGCACCCCGGCCGTGGGTCAGGCCGCCGTCGCCCACCCGCCAGCCGGCCAGCGGGCCGATGCCCGGGCGGCGTTCGTGGCGCTGGATGTAGTCGGCGTAGTCGGCGTAGAGGGGGCTGCCGTCGGCGGCGGTGAAGCCGGGCAGGCCAAGCCGGCCGGCGAGGTCCACCAGCACCGACTGGAAGGGCCGGACGTCTCGGTCCGGTGCCACCACCGGCCAGCGAATCGCGTCGCCCGCCGCATCGGGTTCGCTGATCGGGCGATCCAGAAGGCTGATCGCGTCGTGGCGTTCCAGATAGGTCGTGTCGGGCAGGATCAGGTCGGCATAGGCGACCATTTCGGACGCATAGGCATCCGAGTAGATGATATGCGGGATAAGGTAGGCGCCGGTGTCGTCGGTGGCGCACAGCATCTCGGCTGTCTCGACCGAGTTCATTGCCGAGTTCCACGCCATGTTGGCCATGTACAGCAGCAGCGTGTCGATCCTGTAGGGATCGCCCCTGACTGCGTTGGCGATGACCATGTGCATCAGGCCATGCGCCGACATCGGCGCGTCCCAGGTGAAGCCCTTGTCGATGCGTTGCGCGGTGCCGTCCGACTTCAGGCACAGATCCCCGGGACCAAGGGGGTAGCCCAGATGCGGGCCGTTGAGTGGCTGGCCCGGGCTGGATGTTGCGTGCGGGCGGGGATGTGCCTCAGGCGGTTTGGGGTAGGGCGGTTTCATCCGCCAGCCACCGGGGGTTTCCACCGTGCCGAGGATCGCCTGCAAGAGGTGCAGCGCGCGGGCCGTCTGGAAGCCGTTCGCATGGGCCGAGATGCCGCGCATGGCGTGCATGGCGACGGGGCGGCCGGTGAAGCGGTCGTGACGGGTGCCGCGGAAATCGGTCCAGGGCTGGTCGATGACGACCGGCGTCTCGAAGGCCGCGCGGGCGAGTTCGGCGGC
>CAYYOE010000167.1:0-3984 GCA_964473055.1 uncultured Rhodobacterales bacterium
GGGGCGATGTGCCCCTTCATCGCGCGGACCCAGCCCATGCGGGAACAGATCACGGTGACGGGTTCGCGGTCGATCATTGCCTCGATCGGCACCTCGGGCGCATCCTCGGCCTGTTCGATCCGGGTGCGGCGGACGGCGCCCGGGGCGGGGGGGCCGAAATCCGACCGGACCTTGGCGATTTCCTTGCCGATCCGCTTCCATTGCAGTCGGTCGTCGGCCAGCAGATCCTCTATCTCCGCGCGCTCCTTCAGAAGCGCATCGTATTCGCCCTTCAACTCCATTTCTTCCAGCCGCCGAAGGCTGCGCAGCCGCATGTTCAGAATCGCGTCGGCCTGCACCTCGGTCAGGCCGCCGTCCTCACCCTCGGGCAAGGGCGGAGGGGGCTGATAATCGCGGTCCGACGTGGCGCGGGTGAAGGCGCGCGACCAGTCCTCGCGCATCAGGGCCGCACGAGGTTCCACGTCATAGCGGATGATGTCGATGACCCGGTCAAGGTGCAGGTAGGCGATCAGGAAGCCTTCCAGCACCTCGACCCGGTGGTCGATCTTGCCGAGGCGATGCCGCGACCGGCGCTGCAACACCTCGCGCCGGTGGTCGAGGAAGGCGCGCAGCACCTCCTTCAGGGAACAGACCTTGGGCTGCCGACCGTCGATCAGCACGTTCATGTTCAGCGCGAACCGCACCTCGAGGTCCGCGTTGCGGAACAGCATCCCCATCAGCACGGCCGGATCGACGCCGCGGGCGCGAGGTTCCAGCACGATGCGGATGTCATCGGCCGATTCGTCGCGGACATCGGCCAGGACGGGGATCTTCTTGGTGGTGATCAGTTCGGCGATTCGCTCGATCAGCTTGGCCTTCTGCACCTGGTAGGGAATTTCCGTGACCACGATCTGCCACATGCCGCGGCCCAGATCCTCGACCTGCCAGTGGGCGCGCAGGCGCAAGCTGCCGCGGCCGGTCTCGTAGGCGTCGCGGATCACCTCGGGCGGTTCGATCAGCACGCCGCCGGTGGGGAAATCGGGGCCGGGGATGTACGCCATCAGGTCGGCCACGGACGCGTCGGGATGCCGGATCAGGTGCAGGCAGGCGTCGCAAAGCTCCGCGATGTTGTGCGGCGGAACGTTTGTCGCCATGCCGACCGCGATGCCCGAGGCACCGTTGGCCAGCAGGTTCGGGAAGGCTGCGGGCAGGACGACCGGTTCGGTCAGCGTGCCGTCGTAGTTCGGTCGGAAATCGACCGCGTCCTCGTCCAGCCCCGCAAGCAGCGCCTCGGACGCCTGCGTCAGCCGGGCCTCGGTGTAGCGGGCGGCGGCGGCGTTGTCGCCGTCGATGTTGCCGAAGTTGCCCTGCCCGTCCACCAGCGGCGTGCGCATGGCAAAGTCCTGCGCCATCCGCACCATGGCGTCATAGATCGCGGCATCGCCATGGGGGTGGTAGTTCCCCATCACGTCGCCTGCGATCTTGGCCGACTTGCGGAAGGCGCCGGTGGGCGACAGGCGCAATTCGCGCATGGCATACAGGATGCGCCGGTGCACGGGTTTCAGCCCGTCGCGGGCATCGGGCAGCGCCCGGTGCATGATCGTGGACAGCGCATAGGTCAGGTAGCGCTCGCCGATGGCGCGCGACAGGGGCTCGGACGTTTCCCGCTCTCCGGGATCGGGCGTATCGGTGGCGTCGGTCATGGGGCCGGTGTAGGACGCCCGGGTGCGGCGGTCCAGAGCAGGAGGCGGGTTTGGGTGAACGGGTGGTGCTGATCACCGGCTGTTCGTCGGGCATCGGCTACGATGCGGCCCATCACATGGCGCGGCGGGGCTGGCGCGTGCTGGCGACCTGCCGCAAGCCGGACGACTGCGCGCGGCTGGAAGGCGAGGGGCTGGAGAGCTTTCCTCTCGACTACGCCAGCGAGGACAGCATCGCGGCCGCGGTGGACGAGGCGCTGTCGCGGACCGGCGGGCGGATCGACGCAGTGTTCAACAACGGCGCCTTCGCCGTGCCCGGCGCGGTCGAGGACCTGCCGCGCGACGCGCTGCGGCACATCTTCGAGACGAACCTGTTCGGGGTCCATGACCTGACCGTGCGGCTGATCCCGCGGTTCCGACGGCAAGGGTTCGGGCGGATCGTCAATTGTTCGTCCGTGCTTGGATTCACGGCCCTGAAGTGGCGCGGGGCCTATGTGGCGACCAAGTTCGCCATGGAAGGGCTGACCGACGTGATGCGGCTGGAGATGCGCGATACGCCCGTCAAGGTGGTGCTGATCGAACCCGGGCCGATCACCAGCCGGATCCGGGCGAATTCCATCCCGCATTTCGAGCGCTTCATCGACTGGGAGGCGTCCCCGCGGGCCGAGCAATATCGGTCGGTCCTGCTGAAACGGCTCTACAAGGGTGAAAGCAAGGATGCGTTCGAACTGCCGGCCTCGGCCGTGTCGGCCGTGCTGGCGCGGGCGCTCGAGGCGCGGAACCCGGCGCCGCGCTATCTCGTGACGACGCCGACCTGGATCATGGCGGCGGCCAGGCGGCTGTTGCCGACGCGGGCGCTGGATGCGCTGGCGGCGCGTTTGTAGGTGGCGCTGCGGGGGATGCGGGGGAATGCAGGGGGGGCGCTGCCCCCGTCCCGCGTGCCGCGGGACTCCCCCGGGATATTTGGACCATATCGAAGCCGCCCTGTGCGCAGTCCTGTGCGCAGCCCTGTGAGCGTCATCAAGGGTCGGGCATTGCGGCATACGGCACGCGGGCGTCGCGCCGTGGACCCGGATGTCGGGAACCCTTCGCTTTTTCCACGCCGCCCGCTAGGTGGGGCGCCAGAGGGAGAATGCCATGGCCGATGATCCGCTGTTCTATGTCGTCGTCATCGCCTGTCTGGTGGTGGTGGGCATCCTGATTCTGGGCATCGGGGGGTTTGCGCGCGGGGGCGAGTTCAACCGCAAGCATGCCAACCGGCTCATGCGCTACCGGATCGCAGCGCAGTTCGTGGCCGTCATCCTGATCCTGATCTTCGTGGCAGTGAGGTAAGTCGATGGTCGTCCTGAACCGCATCTACACCAAGACCGGCGATGCCGGGGAAACCGCGCTGGGCAACGGCGCGCGGGTGGCCAAGTATGTGCCGCGCGTGCAGGCCTATGGCACCGTGGACGAGACCAACGCGACCGCGGGTCTTGCCCGGCTGCATGCCACGGGCGAAATGGATGCGGCTCTGGCGCGCATCCAGAATGACCTGTTCGACCTGGGCGCTGACCTGTGCCGGCCCGAGATGGCCAAGGACGGCGAGGCCGGATACACCGTGTTGCGCATGGTCGAGGCACAGGTGAGCCGCCTGGAATCCGAAATCGACGCGATGAACGATGCGCTGGAACCCTTGCGCAGCTTCGTGCTGCCGGGCGGATCGGCGCTGGCTGCGCATCTGCACCTGTGCCGCACGGTCAGCCGCCGGGCGGAACGGCTGGTGGTGGAACTGGCGACCATGGAAGAGGTCAACGACTGTGCGGTGAAATACCTCAACCGCCTGTCGGACTGGTTCTTCGTGGCCTCGCGCATTGCCAATGACGACGGCCGGGCGGACGTGCTTTGGGTGCCGGGCGCGAACCGGTGAAGCGTCCGGATGCGCTAGCCGACCACCGTCCGCACACGGAACGCGGCGTCGCGGCCTGCCCCTGCGTCGTTTTTCGCCTGTCTCACGCCGGCGTCCGGCGATAAACACGCCGCGACGAATAAACGGGAGAAGCACGCATGAAGGTTCTCGTGCCGGTCAAGCGGGTGATCGACTACAACGTGAAGGTCCGGGTCAAGGCGGACGGCACGGGTGTCGATCTGGCCAATGTGAAGATGTCGATGAACCCCTTCGACGAGATTGCCGTGGAAGAGGCGATCCGCCTGAAGGAAAAGGGCGTGGCGAGCGAGATCATCGTGGTGTCGATCGGCGTGGCCAAGGCGCAGGAGACGCTGCGCACGGCGCTGGCCATGGGCGCGGACCGGGCAATTCTGATCG
>CAYYOE010000167.1:3994-6955 GCA_964473055.1 uncultured Rhodobacterales bacterium
CCAGGACATCGAGCCGCTGGCCGTGGCAAAGCTGCTGGCCGCGGTGGTGCGGGAGGAGGACCCCGGACTGGTGATCGCGGGCAAGCAGGCCATCGACAACGACATGAACGCGACGGGCCAGATGCTGGCGGCTCTTCTGGGCTGGGCGCAGGCGACCTTTGCCTCGAAGCTGGATGTGTCAGGCGACGCGGCAACCGTCACGCGCGAGGTGGACGGAGGGTTGCAGACGATCCGGGTGAAGCTGCCCGCGATCGTGACCGTGGACCTGCGCCTGAACGAGCCGCGCTATGCCAGCCTGCCCAACATCATGAAGGCCAAGACCAAGCCGCTGGCGATGAGGGCGCCCGCCGATTTCGGCGTGGACGTGACGCCGCGGCTGACCGTGCTGACGACGGTCGAACCCGCAACGCGCAAGGCGGGCGTCAAGGTGGGATCGGTGGACGAGCTGATTGCGAAACTCAAGGACGAGGCGGGGGTGATCTGATGGCGGTGCTTCTTCTGGCAGAGATCACGGACGGCCACCTGGCGATGGATGCCACCGCCAAGGCGGTGACGGCGGCAGGTCCGTTGGGCCCGATCACTCTGCTGTGTGCAGGCGCGCGGGCAGCAGAGGCGGGCGCGCAGGCAGCACAGATCGCAGGTGTGGCGAAGGTGCTGGTGGCCGAGGACGCATCGCTGGGCCACCGGCTGGCCGAACCCGCCGCGGCCCTGATCGTCGCGCTGGCGCCGGACTATTCCCACGTCGTCGCGCCGGCGACGACCGATGCCAAGAACATCCTGCCTCGGGTGGCGGCGCTTCTGGACGTGATGATCCTGTCGGACGTGTCGGGCGTTGTCGACGGCGACACGTTCGAGCGGCCGATCTATGCGGGCAACGCCATCCAGACTGTGCGCTCGGCCGATCCGGTGAAGGTGCTGACGGTGCGCACGGCGGCCTTTGCGGCCGCGGGCGCAGGCGGACCGGCACCGGTGGAAACGGTCGCGGTGCCCGCCGCCGCAGGGCTTTCGGAGTGGGTCGAGGATGCGGTCGCAGGCTCGGACCGGCCCGAACTGACCAGCGCGGGCGTTGTGGTGTCCGGCGGTCGAGGTGTCGGGTCGAAGGAGCAGTTCGCGCTGATCGAGGGGCTGGCGGACAAGCTGGGCGCCGCGGTGGGTGCCAGCCGCGCGGCGGTTGATTCCGGGTATGCGCCGAATGACTGGCAGGTGGGGCAGACCGGCAAGGTCGTCGCCCCCAGCCTCTATGTGGCCGTGGGCATCTCGGGCGCGATCCAGCACCTTGCCGGCATGAAGGATTCCAAGGTGATCGTTGCGATCAACAAGGATGAAGAGGCGCCGATCTTCCAGGTTGCCGACTACGGGCTGGTGGCCGACCTGTTCGACGCGGTGCCGGAACTGACGGCCAAGCTGTAGGAACAGGGTGAGTTCGGGGGGCGGACCGGCGCGGCCGGGCCCGCCCCCTTCCACATCGGCCCGGTCCGGTTTCGCAACGATGTCGTCACAACCGCGCTTGCGCGGCGATGATCGGTGCGAGCGCCTCGGCCGCGCGCATATGGGCAACTGTTCCCAGCATCTCTAGCGCCACGGGTTCGTCGAGGTCGGGGTAGACCAGCCCGCGCCGCCCCTCGGAAATGGCGTCCGGATCAACGGCCACGACGGCAATCTCGGCCACATGGGCGCGCAACTGGCCCAGCATATCGGCATCGACGAACAGCGGATCCCGGCCGAAGGGGCGGGGTTCGTCACCGTCGCCGCGTGGCGGGTGGTCCGACAGCCACAGCAGGACCTTGGGTCCGGGGATCCGGGTCAGGAGGATCTTCATGCGCGCCAGCCAGGCCTCGCGCAGTTCCTGCCGCACCATCGCGTAGGCGGTGTCGGACCGTTCTGCCAGCGTGGCAAACAGGTGCCGGGTAAAGTTGAACTCGGCAAAATCGAGGTCGGGATACAACGTCTTGAGCATGCTGGACGCCCGCAGGAAACGGTCGTTGCGACGGGGATGGACGGCGTAGAACCGGTTGGACATGTTCGCGGCGCCCAGCACCTGGATCACCGTGACCACGGCACCTGCGCAGAGATCCTGAATCATCGGCTCGTTGATGAAGACATCGATTCCGGCATTCACGAGGCCGAGGTTCGCTGTTTCCACCCCGCATCGTTTCTCAAGCAGCGCGGGATAGGGCTCCGGCACGAAGCGGCCGTAGGTCTCGGTCCCGCCCAGGACGGCGACATAGCGTCCCTGCATCTTGCGCCGCGGCCCGCGAAACAGAAGTTTCGACCGGCCATAGCGGCACGGCATGTAGTCAATGGCGCGCGCGCCGACCCCCTCGAAAGTCATGGTTTTGCCCCTTGCAGTTCACCCGGGCCGCAGGATCGCAGCCATAGGTTGCCGAACGGCTAAGTCGCGGTTTTGTCGAAAATCCCGCACGGTGCGCCGTCCCTTGCACCTGCCGCGGCGCGGCGCGTATGGTCCGCGGGGTCAGGAAAGGGCGCACAGATGGAGATCCGGACGGTCGGCGTGGTGGGCGCGGGGCAGATGGGCAACGGTATTGCCCATGTTCTGGCGCTGGCAGGCTATGAAGTGCGCCTGAACGATGTCGGGCAGGATGCGCTCGACCGGGCCATGGCGCAGATCGACCGCAACATCGAACGCCAGGTCGCCCGAGGGCGGGTCTCGTCCGAGGACAAGGCGGCGGCGCTGGCGCGGATCCGGTCGACGCTGGACCTGGCCGAGATCGGCCCCTGCGACCTGATCATCGAGGCCGCGACGGAACGCGAGGACATCAAGAACCGCATCTTCGAGGGGCTGGCCCCGCATCTGGCGCCGCAGACGATCCTGACGTCGAACACGTCCTCGATCTCGATCACGCGGCTGGCCAGCCGGACCGACCGGCCGGAACGTTTCATGGGGTTCCACTTCATGAACCCGGTGCCCGTCATGCAGCTGGTCGAACTGATCCGCGGCAT
>CAYYOE010000168.1:0-3151 GCA_964473055.1 uncultured Rhodobacterales bacterium
GCGGCGTGAAGGTGGGCTTGTGCTTGCCGCGCAGGCGCATCGCGATGATCGAGGCGAGGCGACCCAGGACCACGCCTTCGGCGTCGATCAGGATCCACTTCTTGTCGATATCCGCGGGTTTCGCGGAGAAGGTCTTCATGGGTCGTTCCCCCGGGGGTGACATTCGGATGCGGCGGTATCGGGGATTTCCGGCGACAGGTCAATGGGCTGGAATGATATTCTTTGTATTGTAATCAATGCCTTGCAAATGGGGTATTATGCTACCTCATGCCTCGAAGTCCGACGGCGGCGCCGCCAGCATCGCGGCGAGCGTCTGCAGCGTGGCACGAAAGCGGGCGGTGACGGGCTCGCCGGTCAATGCCAGGCGCACGGCGTTGGGCGCACGGCCGTCCACCAGGGCGAATTCGTCGGCGGCCTTCAGCTGGATGCCCCGCAACTCGGCGGCGCGCAGGAAGCCCGAGGCGCGCCAGCCGCGCGGCATCGGCAGCCAGGCGAAGGGCACACCCGGACGCAGCGCCGGGCGGAACGGGCCAAGGATGTCGCGCGTCAGGGCGATGCGCTCGGACGTCACGCCGCGGACGCGGGCGGCGATATCGGCGGCGGTGCCGCCCCGCAAGGCCTCGGTCACCAGATCGACCAGCGGGCGCGGCAGGCCGAAGAACTGCTGCTGGGCGGCGGACCGCAGGACGCCCGCCCGGTCCGGCGGTGCGACGATGGCGCCCAGCCGCAGGTCCGGGCTGAGCGTCTTGGACAGGGACGAGACCAGCCAGCTGCGCTCGGGGGCGAGCAGTCGGTAGGACGGCAGAGGGTTCTCGGCCATGCCGAAACAGTCGTCATCGACGATCTGCACGCCGTGGTGGCGTGCGACCTGCACGATGGCCGCGCGCCGGTCGGGCGAGGTCATCATCGTGGTGGGGTTGTGCGCGCCGGGCGAGGTGATCAACACCTGGATGCCCTGTTCGACGCAGGCGCGGTCGAAGGCTTCGGGGATGAGGCCGGCCTCGTCGAAAGGCAGGCCGACGATCCCCGTGCGCACCAGGGCCGCTGCGTGGCGGACACCGGGATAGGCCAAATCCTCGGTCGCGACCACGGGGCGGGGGCCGTGCAGGATGGCGGTCAGCACCACGATCAGGGCGTGCTGGGCGCCCAGCGTCAGGACCATGTCGGCGGGGTCGATCGACCCGTGGTCGGGGCCCGCAAACCAGTCTGCCAGCAGCGCGCGCAGCGGCGCGTCGTGGTCGGACGCCGGATAGCGGGCATAGTCGCCGGGGGCGGGCGGGGGCAGCGTCGTCAGCAGCCGGTGGAACGCCGCCCCCTGCCCAACGTCGGCAACCTGGGCGGTGCGCAGGTTCACCTCGTCCGTGCGGGGGGAGTAGATCAGGTATGGGGTTTCCTCGACCGGCCCCACCACCGCGCCGGGCGGTGCGACGAAGGTGCCGCGACCGACCTGGGCGGTCAGGACGGCATCCTCGACCAGGTCCTTGTAGGCGCGGGCGACAGTACCGGGCGTCACCTTGAGCCGCCAGGCGAGGTCGCGCACCGGGGGCAGCCGGTCACCGGGGGCAAGGTCGCCCGCGGCGATTCCGGCGCGGATGGCCTGCTTCAGCGACTGGTGCTTGGCCCCGTCCCCGAGCGAGGGCAGCCAATTTGTATCCATGACAAGATTCCATCTTCACCCACACACGGGCCTATTGTATCAGTACTGTCGAACGAAGCGCAAGATTGTATCGACACAAAGGAGGCGCACCATGGCCCTGACCAACCTCACCCTCGCCCGGTATCTTCCGGTGAACGCCCCGCAGGGCGTGGTGTCGGACTGGGCTGCCGAGGCCCTGCGCACACTCGTCATGTGGGAGCTGCGGCTGCGCACGCGCGCCGCGCTGTCGCGTCTCGATGCCGCGCGTTGCGCCGATGTTGGGCTGGATCCGGCCCTGGCCGCACGGGAGGCCGCGAAACCGTTCTGGAAGGCCTGAACGCCCCGTCTGCGGGGCACACCCTGCGGGTCCTTCCTGCACCTCGGCCGGCGTTCGCGTCGGCCGTTCTTTTTCCGGACCAGGGTTTCGCCTACCGTCAGGCGCGCGACCAGATCCGCACCCAGGCTGCAGGCAGTCCAGGGTCCGCAGCGCGCCCGAAACCGTAGGTGTGGGCATCACGTCGCGCCCGCCCCTACCCCGCCTCCGGGGGCCCGAACCTCTCCAGCATCCGCGTGCGGATCTGGTCGCGCGCCTGACGGTAGGCGGCCAGTTTCTGTTCGCGCGTTTCGCCAAGGCCCGTGGGGTCGAGGATTGGCCAGTATTCCACTTCCAGGTGCTGCGCCCGCGTGCGTTCCAGCGCTTGTCGCTGACTGGCGGGCGACAGGGCCACGATCAGGTCGAACTGCCCCAGATCGTCGCCCCACTGTTCCATCTCGTCGAAGCTGCGCGACCGGTGGCGCGACAACTCGATCCCCATCTCGCGGCAGGCGGCGATGGAAAACCCGTCGATTTCCATGTCATTGCGCACGCCGGCCGACTGGACGTAGGCGCGGGTGCCATACATCGCCTTCATCAGGCCCTCGGCCATTGGCGAGCGGACCGCGTTGTGGTCGCAGCAGAACAGCACCGAGGTGGGAAACTGGCCCACCTATCCCCCCCAGTGCAGCACGCAGATCAGGGTGAACAGCCGCCGCGCCGTGTCGATGTCCAGCTCGGCCTTGCCCTCCAGCCGCTCGATCAGGGTGCGCGCGCCTTCGTTGTGGATGCCGCGCCGCGCCATGTCGATCGCCTCGATCTGGCTGGGTGGCAACCGCTTGACCGCGTCGAAGTAGCTTTCGCAGATCTGGAAGTAGTCCTTCACCACCTGCCGGAACGGGCCGAGCGACAGATGGAACTCTGCCGCCTTCTCGCCCTTGTCCGAGGCCAGGTCGAACACCAGCCGCCGTTCGCGGATCGCGAGGTGCAGGCAGTAGGGGCCTTCCGGCACCGGTCGGCCGTCGCGCGCGGGCAGTGCAAAGCTGTTGTCCTCGATCAGGTCGAAGATCGCGACCCGCCGCTCCTGCTCGATCTCGGGCGTGGGCGGGGCAAGGCCCGTGTCGTCGATGGTGATCTGGCAGAGGCGTGGCATGGGCAGGTCCGGGGATGGGCCAGGGTTTGTGACAGGGTTCGGGGCGGGG
>CAYYOE010000168.1:3251-6929 GCA_964473055.1 uncultured Rhodobacterales bacterium
TGGCATGGGCAGGTCCGGGGATGGGCCAGGGTTTGTGACAGGGTTCGGGGCGGGGTTCGGGGCGGGGACTGGGCCGGAAGACGAAAACAAAGCCCGTTCACGATGGGCGAAGGCGGGTGACGGCGCCTTCCTGCCCCAGCAGGACCTGTCGGGCAAGGAGAATGCGGACGATGTGCGCGCGGCATTGCCGCCCGTTCAGCGCGCCAGCATCTTGCGCAGTTCGTCATTCAGGACCTTGAAGACATGCCGCGGGCTGACTTCGTCCAGCATCTCGACGATGGCATTGATCTGGGCATCGGTGAGCTGGCGGTTTCCGGTCAGCCGTTCGAAACGCGACCTCAGCACCTGCGCCTTGATCGCGTCGAACCCCGCGCCCTCGCCGATCATCCGCGCCACCACCTTGCTCGACCTGGCGAACTTGACGAAGTCGCGGTTGAGCAGGTCGTAGGACAAGGCGCCGCGCTTGTCGGTGTAGGCGTTGACGATCGCCTCGTATTCCCTGCTGCTGACCGTGGCGATCTCGGCCTCGGTTTCCTCGACCTCCTCGGGGGCTTCGGGGGCCGCGCCCAGCTTGATCGCGCCGCGCTGGTTGTAGGGCAGGCCCTGCGTGCGTTCCATCGCCTCGACAAAGGCGGCAACGGGAAAGATGTCGCTGGGGGTGTTGTGCGAAATGTCCGGCGACCCGTCGGAACGGTTCACCAGCGCCAGCCCCGGTTGCGCCGAGTCGAACCGCTGGATGACCACGCCGGACTTGCCGCCCTTCAGCTTGCGGCGAAAGGCGATGGCGGGAATCGTCGACAGTTCGACAAGCGGGGTTCTGATCACTGGATGTCCCTTCATGCACGGCAGATGCGGCTGGCGCGCCAACAGCCATAGGCCATCGGTCGGGGCCTTCCAACCCGGATCGGTCCGGCAGGCCGATGCCCGGCTTGCGGGGCGACCCTTGCAGGCCCGTCCTTGCCTTGACTATGCCCGATTGCCCGGCCAAAGCCCGGGCCGTGGTTCCAAGGTGGCAGCAAGGGGTCCCCCATGAAGATCGCGATGATTGGCACCGGCTATGTCGGCCTTGTCTCCGGGGTCTGCTTTTCCGACTTCGGGCACGAGGTGATCTGCGTCGACAAGGATCCCGCCAAGATCGAGAAGCTGAACCGCGGCGAGGTGCCGATCTACGAGCCGGGCCTTGACGTCCTGATGGCCAAGAACGTGGCTGCCGGACATCTGTCCTTCACGCTGGATCTGGCGGCCGCGGTGGACGGGGCCGATGCGGTGTTCATCGCGGTCGGCACGCCCACGCGGCGCGGCGACGGGCATGCGGACCTGACCTATGTCTATGCCGCGGCCGCGGAAATCGCGCACGCCCTGACCGGCTATGCCGTGATCGTCACCAAGTCGACCGTGCCCGTGGGCACCAACCGCGAAGTCGCCGCCCGCGTGGCCGCCGCCAATCCGGCCGCAGAGTTCGATGTCGCCTCGAACCCCGAATTCCTGCGCGAAGGCGCGGCCATCGACGACTTCATGCGCCCCGACCGGGTGGTGGTGGGCGTCGAGAACGATCGCGCGGCCCAGGTGATGGCCGACATCTACCGCCCGCTGTTCCTGCGCGACTTTCCCATCGTCACGACCGACCTGGAATCGGCCGAAATGATCAAGTACGCGGCCAACGCCTTCCTTGCCGCCAAGATCACCTTCATCAACGAGATCGCGCTGCTGTGCGAGAAGGTCGGCGCCGACGTGAAACAGGTGGCCAAGGGCATCGGCCTGGATGGCCGGATCGGCAACAAGTTCCTGCACGCGGGCCCCGGCTATGGCGGGTCGTGCTTCCCGAAGGACACCAGGGCGCTGGCCCGGATCGGCCAGGACCATGCCGTGCCCATGCGCATCACCGAGACGGTGATCGAGGTGAACGAAGCGATGAAGCGCCGGATGATCGACAAGATCATGGACCTTTGCGGCGGGTCGGTGAACGGCAAGACGATCGCGGTGCTGGGCGCGACCTTCAAGCCGAACACCGACGACATGCGCGAGGCGCCCTCGCTGACCATCGTCCCGGCGCTGGTGGGCAGCGGTGCGAAGGTGCGCGTCGTCGACCCGCAGGGCCGGCGCGAGGGCGAGGCGCTGTTGCCTGGCGTGACCTGGGAGTCCGATGCCTACGCCGCCGCCGACGGAGCCGATGCCGTGGTGATCCTGACCGAGTGGAACGAGTTCCGCGCGCTGGACCTGAAGCGCCTTGCCGGCAATGGTGGCACCCGTGTTCTGGCGGACCTGCGCAACATCTACTCGCGCGAGGATGCCCGCGAGGCGGGATTTGCGGATTACTCGGGAGTGGGCCGCTAGCGCCCGGCATCTGGCCGAGGGTTCCCGACCCGGTTCTGTCGGGGCTGCGCCTGCATGGCGGGTGCCGCGGGGGATCGCCGCGCTGGACGGAGCGGACCATCGCGCTTTGCCACGACTGTACGCGTGCCCCGCCCGGAACACCCGCGAAGCGCGCTGGCAGCCGTTGCAGAGCATCGCCTGTCGGGTGGGCGCACACTGGCGCGGCACACCCCTTGACGAAGCGCATTGGCAAGGTTCAGCTTGTCCGAATATCAGGCGCGGAAAACTGGCGGCCTATACATGATTTCCAAAGGTATCACGCTTCGCGGGCTGGAGTTGTTTGCCCTTGCCGCGCGCAGCGGATCGGTGGCCCGGACCTCGCGGCTGTCCGGCCTCAGCCTTGCGGCCGTCTCGCAGCAACTGAAGAACCTCGAACAGGCGATCGGTCAGCCGCTGCTCGACCACGCGCGGCGGCCGATGCAACTGACAGCGGCCGGGCGACGGTTCCTGGCGCGCATCGAACCCGCCCTGACACAGATCCGGCAGGCCGAATCCGAGGCCGGAACCATCGACCTGTCGCGGCTGTCGGAACTGCGCCTGGGCATCATCGACGACTTCGACGCAGACCTGACACCGGATTTCGTCTCCGGGCTGGCGCGCCAGTTGCAGGGCTGCGGGTTCCGGCTTTCGACCGGGCTCAGTCATGACATCGCCCGAATGCTGGGCGAGGGAAGCCTGGACATCGGGATACTGACCTCGCCCGAGGGCGGATTGGACGGTGTCGTGGAGCTTCCGATCCTGCGCGACCCGCTGATCCTGGCCGTGCCCGCGGGTCTGGCGGTGGACCCGGACGATCCCTTCGGGTCGCTGCACGGCCTGCCGTTCCTGCGCTACGACCGAACGCAGATGCTTGGCCAGCAGATCGAGACCCTGCTGCAGGACCGCGGCCTTGGGCTTGCGAACCGGTTCGAGCTTGCTTCGAACCCTGCCCTTCATGCGCTTGTCGCTGCGGGCACGGGGTGGATGGTGACCACCGCTTTGTCCGCGCTTCGGGCAAGACGCCAGGCCGATCGTGTTGCGCTGATTGCCCTGCCGGGCGAACCAGCCGCCCGGACGATCTCACTTTTCTGCGCAGACCCACGCCTGAAGCGCGAAGCCAGCGACCTTGCGGAAACCGTACGACGACTGTTCCGCCTCTCGGTGCTGGAGCCGGCAAGGACTGCGATACCGTGGATCGGGACGCGACTGGACGTCCTGACCGACGATCCGGAACGCGGCTGAGCGTCAGTTTGTCGGAGGGGGAACCTTCGGGCCGCCGTTGTCGCCGCCGCCACCGCCACCGCCGCCACCGCCGCCACCGCCAGC
>CAYYOE010000169.1:0-6900 GCA_964473055.1 uncultured Rhodobacterales bacterium
GGCCCGAACACATGATGCCCGTAGCCCGAAACCAGGTCGCCCAGCCAGTGGCCCAAAGACAATGCCATGGCGATCAGCGCGAACACGCGCCGTCTCGTTGCCGCAAAAGCGATCGCACCGGCCAGCAATGTCCAGCCGATCTGGGGGACAAGGTCGTGACTGAAGGTCATCTGGGTCACGTTGGTGGCAAGCGATGGTCCGTCCGCACCTGTCGGTGCCATGGTCTCGATGCCAAGCGCCACGAATGTGAACATCGCGATGTCGATGAGAAAGGCGCTGACCACAAGCAGCCACCAGGGCATGTCCGGAGCAGCGCGTTTCGCAACCAGCGTGGTGGCCGCGTGCCCGAGGATCACGCGGCGTCCTCCGCGGCCAGTTTCCGCACAACCTCGGCCGTTGTGAGAATAGCGTGGGCATAGGTCGGGCCGTTGATCTCGTGCGCGGCGTGCATTGCTTCGGCCGACATGGCTGCCGTCGCATCGCGGACCAGCGTCACGTGATACCCAAGCTCCGCCGCATAGCGCGCAGACGCCTCGATACAGGTATTGGCGATCAGGCCGACGAAGATGACATGGGTGATCCTGCGTTGGCGCAGGTGCAGATCAAGATCCGTGTTGGCGAAGCTGGACGCCCCCCAGTGTTCCTTGACGATGATGTCGCCGGTTTCGGGACCGAACCCGTCGTACCATTCACCACCCCAGCTGCCTTCGGCGAACAACTGGTATTCGTGCGCTGCGGCCTGCGACGGTGTCAGATGTGCCCAACCCTGAAAGTCCGTGGCGTGGTGCCGGTGATGCGGCAGGATGAAGATCGGCATGCCGGCCTCGCGGGCCGTTGCTCGGATCCGAGCCAGGTTGGCATGCAGGCCAACCGATGTGGCGACCTCGCTCAGGGCCGGCCACATCTTGCCGCCCTCTGCAAGGAAGTCGTTGTAAGGGTCGATGCAGAGAAGCGCCGTCGCGCCATGGGGGTATGCGATCGCGGTCATGGATGGGTCCTTTCGGCTGGGCTCGGGCAGAAAAGGTCCTGCCCGATCGAATACGGGGTGGGTCGTGTCGAGGGGGCCGGGACGTGGTGCGGGAGAACCTCACCGTTCCGGACAAGGCATCCCGGCGGCTGTCCAGATCGACATATCCTCAAGATGCGCCTGCAGGCTCCCGGGCGCCGGGTCGCGACCTGCGCCGGGGTCGAAGCTCCAGCTGATGAAGCCGATCAATTCGGCATCGTGCAGGATGTGTTCGATCAGCCCGGCTGCGTCGCGGCCACCGTTCCTGGCCGGCTCGCGCATCTGGGCGCAGATCTCGGCGTTCGTGCGGTCGGTCCATTGGAACTCGACCGGGGCAAGCCGCCAGTCCATGCCGGTGTGCGGCGCCGCGTGGGGCACCGTGTTGGGCCGCGTCGAGGTCTGATGGCAGACATTGCAGGACAGGGTTTCCGCCCCGATCCGGCTGTCGCCTGCGTTGATCGCCATGCCGTGGATGCGGTCAGGGGCCTTTGCCGTGCCCCAAAGCGGCACGTTGTCGGCGCCCACATGGCAGTTGAGGCAGCGTGGGTGGATCAGGACCGCATGGATGTTCTCCCATGCGGCCAGCCCGTCCTCGGGTGCGATGGTGCCGAGTTCGGGCAGTGCGGAGACGTCGAGGCCGTGCTCGGTCTCGGCCCGCGCAAGGGTTCCAATTGCGAGGCTGGCCGCAACGATCAGGGGAAGGCGCATGGCGGGCCTCATGCGAAAACCACCGATCTGCTGAACGGCAATTCCCGTATCCGCTGCCCCGTCAGCGCAAAGATGGCATTGGCCAGAGCCGGCGCGGTGGCTGGCGTTCCCGGTTCACCGATGCCGCGGATATGGCGCTGGTTTTCCAGAACCCGCGTGTGGATGCGCGGGGCCTGGTACATGCGCAGCACGGGGTAGTCGTGGAAGTTGGACTGATCCACCGCGCCGTCGGTCAGGGTGATCTCCTCGCCGATCGCAGCGCTCAGCCCGTAGTTCACACCCGATATCAGTTGCGCGTCGAGGTTGCGGGGGTCGAGCGCCACACCGACATCGGCGGCGACCCAGACATCGCGGACCATGATCCCGCCGCCTGTCTGTTCGATCTCGACGATCTGTGCGGTCGGCACTCCGAACGCCAGGGCGAAGGCCACGCCGCGTGCCCGGCCCGTGCCCGGCGCCGTTCCCCAGCTGGCCATCTCGGCCGCGGCCTCCAGCACCGCGCGGCTGGGGGCGTCGGTCATCAGCTCCAGCCGCATCTCGACGGAGTCGCGGCCTGCGGCCACGGCCAGTTCGTCCATCATGCTTTCGTGGAAGAAGCTGTTCTGCGACGCGCCGACCGAACGCCAGAACCCGACCGGCAACAGCGGCGCGGATCGGTAGCCTGTCACGCGGTAGTTCGCGATCCCGTAGGGCTGATCCCAAAGCGCCTGCGACAAGGTGAAATCCGGCAGGAAGCCCGGGATCGGGGCCGGGGCGCCGCCGCGCGCGTCGATGCCCGCCATGATCGACGGCGAGGCGGTCAAGATATCGACAGCGACCGGCACCCCCCCCGCGACGGCCGCGCGGAACCGGCCGATCGCGGCCGGGCGGTAGGGCCCGCGGGAGGTGTCCTCTTCGCGGGGATAGGTCAGCAAAATGGGCGTGCCCTGCATCTGCACCGCGACCCGCGCCGCGATCTGGACGAAGTCCATCTCGCCGCGTCGCCCGAAGGCACCTCCCAGCAGGGTAGTGGTGATCGTGACGGCGTCTTCCTCCAGACCTGCCGCAAGCGCGGCCTCGCGCCGCGCCACGGTCGGACCTTGGGTGCCCGCCCAGATGTGCAGCGCGCCGTCCTGCATCAGGGCGGCGGCGCTCATCGGCTCCATCGTGGCGTGCGCCAGGTATGGCGCGCGATATTCTCCTTCGATGACCGTGGCCCCGTCCAGCGCGGCCTCGACATCCCCGTCGTCGCGCTGCCTGCTGTCCAGTTGGTCGGGGTTGAAGGCGGCCGCGATGGCCTCGAAGTGCCCCGCGGTGTCCGTGGGATAGGCAGGCGGCGCCCAATCGAAGGTCACCGACTCCAGCGCCCGCATCGCCGTCCAGGTGTCTGCGGCCACAGCGACCACGCCGCTGCCGACATCGAGCACCGCGTCGACGCCCGGCATGGCCAGCGCCGTGCTCGCGTCGAAGCCGCGCAAGGTGCCACCCGGATACGGGCTGCGCCTGAGCGCGCCGAACCGCATCCCGGGCAGGCGGATGTCGCTGGCGTAGATCGCCCGACCCGTCGTCTTGTCGACCACGTCGAGCCGGTCCTGCGACTGGCCGAGGATGCGCCACGAGCTGCGGGGGCGCAGGTCCGGGGCATCGGCAAGGTCGGTCTCGGCAGCTTCTGCTGCGAGGTCAGTGTAAGCGATGCGCGTGCCGTCGGGCAGAACGACCGCGCCCGCCTCGGTGGTCAGCTGCGCGACCGGGATGCCCGCACGCACCGCGGCGGCTGCCTTGAGCGTTTCGCGCGCCACGGCGCCCGCGCGCCGCATCTTGACATAGGCGTCATGGGTCGACGTCGATCCGCCCGTGATCTGGTAGCTCAGGAACACCGCCGGAATGTCGCGCTGCGCGCGGGCGAACTCCGCGATGGCGCCGTTGTCCGTGGTGGGGAAGGGATAGCCCTCCTCGACCACGCCGCCGTTGAAATAGGCGGACGATGGCGGCCCATGCTCGATCTCGATCTGGTCCAGCTCGACGTCCAGTTCCTCGGCGACGAGGGAGGCCAGGGTCGTGTGGATGCCCTGGCCCATCTCGGCGCGCGGCGTGATGAGAGTGATGCCCTCGCCAGTGATCTTGACGTAGGGCGTCAGCGCCGCCTCACCGGGGGCGAGCCCTGCCGTCAGCGGGTTCTCCAGTCGCGCGTTGTAGGTGCGCACCCCGAAGACCACGCCGCCGGCGACCGCGACCGAAGCGACGAGAAAGCCGCGCCGTGTGTATGTTCCAAGCTGGCTCATCTCAGGCCTCCCTCATGGCGCCGGCGGCGCTCTGTATGGCCGCGCGGATGCGGGGGTAGGTCCCGCAGCGGCACAGGTTGCCTGACATCGCGGCGTCGATATCGTCGTCGGTCGGCTCGGGGTTTCGCGCCAGAAGGTCGGCGGCCTGCATGATCTGGCCGGACTGGCAGTAGCCGCATTGCGCCACCTGGTGGTCGATCCACGCCTGTTGCACCGCATGCAGCGCATCGGGCGTGCCCAACCCCTCAATCGTCGTGATCTCGCCCCAGACATCGGCCAGCGCCACCTGACACGACCGCACCGCTTCGCCGTCGATATGCACCGTGCAGACCCCGCATTGGGCGATGCCGCACCCGTACTTGACGCTGGTGATGTTCAATGCGTCCCGCAGCGCCCAGAGCAGCGGCATGTCGTCGGGCAGCTCCACCGTATGAGGGATTCCGTTGATCGTCAGGTCCATGCGCCTCGCTCCCATCGCTGCTTCAATATCTTGATCTCTCGGGTCGCCGGGCAACTTGCAGATCGTCCTGATCGCTTGCAGATCGTTTCATTTCGCGACTCTCCGGCCCTGGGGATCAGGTCTTGCCCTTTGGTGCGAGGAAGGGATGAGTGCCGTGGAGCGATGCATCCTGCACCGCCCGGACCGTGAAGGCTCCCAGATCAGCAAAAGTGATCGCGGCGAAGCTGGGCGTTGGGCTGGCGACCAGCACCACGCCCCCGGGCTTGTCCACGATCTTGCCAGGCCGCGTGACGATGGTGCCGAAGCTGGCGCTGCGGTTGGTTGCCATGAAGCGCGTCACGCCCATGTTGTCCCGCAGCATCCCGCGCGCCCCGGTGGCTGCGGCGGCGACCGGGGCGAGGAGCCTGAGGATCAGCGGGTTCGACCCATCCGGCTCGGGAGCGAAGAATACGGATTGGAACAGGAAGGTCCTGATAGCGGGTTCCGCGTCGAGAAGCGGCCACAGCCTTGCGATGAAGCGCGTCATCATCCCCTGGTCATACCCCGCGCCGTAGGTCCCTCCGGCGCAGCAGATGACATGGCTGGCACCGCTGATAGTCTCTCTCAGTGCCTCGACCGTCTCGAAATCTCCCTGCACGACGGTCAGACGGTCATCTTCAACGCCCATTCGGCCCGGATCGCGCGCCAGCGCCCGAACCCGGTGGCCGCCGCCCAGCGCATGGCGCACCACATGGTGACCGGTTCTCCCGGTGGCGCCGAACACCGCGATGGTCACGTCTTTCGGCACTCCATCGGGCACATGCATCAGCTACCTCCCTTGAAGTCCGCGATCACGTCCCGGCGAAACAGCAGCCCGAGCGCCAAGAGCTGGAAGCACATGAACAAGCCAATCCCCAGATAGACCGTCGCGGCCGAAGCCATTTCGACCGGCATGGGGCTGATCGCCTGCGTGATCAGGCCCTGCGCATAATCGAAGGCGCCCACGGCGTTGTAGGCGACAAGCGCGCCCCAGACCGCGATGCTGCGCTGGGTCCAGAACAAGTAGAGCATCACTGGCAATGCAAAGCTGATGATCGTGTCGCTGAGCCACGGGCCGAACCATCCATCGGGCGCGATCCCGCCGAACATCTGCAATTCGGGCAGGAAAAGCATCGTCTGCGCGCGAAAGATCGTGCCGGCCATCAACACGGCGATGGCCCATCGAAGGACTGGTTTCACGATGGCTCCATGGGAAGGGCTGTCGGACGGCGCGCTGGAGGAAGCATTTTCGCGGCCTATTGAACGGGTGTGAAATCCGCCGGCTCGTCAAAGACGACGAAGACCTGGCAGACCTCCGGCCCCAGACAATCCTCGGCATGGGGCACGCCGCCGGGCTGGAACCAGTAGGACCCGGGCAGAAGCTCGGGCCCCTGGTCCGGCTCGGACAGTTCCCAATGCTGCATCCGGCCGGTCACGACCATCGCCCAGTAGCCGTGGGTATGGGTGTGCGGCAGGACCTCGTAGCTGGCCGGGTCCAGGAGCGAGGTCATCGCCGTCGGCCGTCCCGTCCCGACCCCGCCATAGATCGCGACGCTGCGGACTCCGGGAGCCGGGAACGGGGCGAAGGCCACCTGATCGGCCGGAACCCGGATCTGGGCGTCGGGCTCTTGCGCGTGTTGTGCTTGCGCGGGCAGGCCAAGGGCCGAGGCCAGCAGGACGGCGGTGAATGGGCGGGCGAAGACGGTCCGGTGCATCGTGAATGGCCTTTCTCGTGTGGGGGAGGGATCGGTTCAGCGTGCGGGTCCGGCGGCACATGCGCGCAGGGCGTAGACGGGAATGGCAACGGTGATCAGGACCCGGGGGATGTGGCCGAGTAGCCAAAGTCCCCGGACCGTGGACGCGTTCTCCCCGGTCACCGGTCCGGTCAGCGCGATGGCCGTGTAGAAGCCCAGCGCGTCGCCCACGGGCGATCCGGTCGCCGCCGCAAGCCGCACGTTGAGCGGCATGTGCCAGAAGATCGTGATCAGCGACACGGCAAGGTAGAGCCAAAGCGCGATCATCCAGTTCCGCCGCGCCTGAGCTTCCTGCCAATCGAGCCGGGCCGACAGGATCAGGCCCACCGGCATCAGCAGGAACAGCGGCATGATCGTGTACAGGAAATTGCCGAACTGGGGGAAGAACTGCGCGACATAGTCAGCGGGACGGAGACTGAACCAGTAGACGCCCATCGACAGCCCGATGAAGAGATTTGCGCCGAAGAAGGCCGCCGAGGTGATGACGGCCAGCGCGTTGACGCGCCGACGGTAGGGATCGGGTGTCATGTCGCAGGCTCCATTATGCGGGCGGGCGGTCCGGGTCCCGGACCACAGGAGGCGACCCGGACGGCAGGACATGCCTGTCCATGACATGCTATGTCCGAATGCCGGGCAGTTCCCACCGATCAGGGCTTGCCGATCGTTTCATTGTCTTGCAGATCGGCGCAGGGC
>CAYYOE010000170.1:0-6893 GCA_964473055.1 uncultured Rhodobacterales bacterium
TCGGTCAGGTTCATCGTGCCGGTCCAGTCGAGGCTGACCATCTTCGGCAGGTACCGCGCCTTCTGCGCCTCGGTCCCGTGGGCCACGATCGCCGAGATCGCACCATGCGTCAGGCCCTGGTACATGTTCAGCGCCATGTTGGCCGACACGAACATCTCGCCCACGGCCGAATACAGCAGATACGGCAGACCCTGCCCGCCATAGTCCGGCGGCATGTCGAGGCCGTTCCATCCGCCCGCCTTCATGGCGTCGAAGGCCGCGCGGTATCCGTCCGGCGTGCGCACCACGCCGTTTTCCAGCGCGCATCCCTGCCGGTCGCCTGCGGCATTGGTCGGCGCGAGCACCTCCGAGGACAGCCGGGCCGCCTCGGTCAGAACCGCCTCGGTGAAAGAGGGATCGAGGTCGTCGTATCCGGGAATGCCGGCTTCCTGCACGCGCAGTACCTCGTGCAGCACGAACTGCATGTCGGCCACGGGCCCCTGATATGTCGGCATTCGTCCCTCCCTCGTGTCGGTCCTCAGGCCGCGCGCACGGCCTCCGCCTCGGCGATCCAGTCCTCGCCCTGGGCGATCAGCGCATCCAGTTCGGAGATCTTCGCCTCGATGTCCGCACGTTCGGCCACCAGCGCGGCGCGGCGTGCCAGCGCCACGTCGCGCGCGGCATGCAGTTGGCGCAGCCCGCGGTCGTCCGGCGAGTACAGGCCCAACAGCCGCCGGATATCCTCCAGCGCCAGCCCGTACCGCTTGCCGCGCAAGATCAGCGTCAGCCGCGCACGGTCGCGGGGCCCATAGAACCGACGCTGCCCGTCGCGGCGCGGCGCAAGAAGCTCCTTGGTCTCGTAGAACCGCAATGCACGCGCGGTCACCTCGAAGGCTTCGCACATTTGCCGGATGGTCATTTCCTGGTCACTTTTGACAGTCTTCATCGCACACCTGCTTCAACAGAAGCCGGTCAGGTGCGACTTTCCCGCGAATGATACAAGCGCAGGTTTCAGAATGTTGACCATGACGCAACGTCACCGCGCCTTGCGCCGTTGCGTCACGCCCGCCGGGACAATCACATCTTGCGCTGCAGCCCCGCCGCCACCTCGTCGCGCAGGCGGCCAAGGTCGGCGATCGTCTCGTCGAGCCGTACCTGTTCGGCCCGCAGCACCCCAAGTTGCCTGTCGGCCAGTGCCACCAGCGCATGGTTCTGCGCGTCCGTGCCTTCGCTTTCGTAGATCAGCAGCCACTGGCGGATTTCCTCCAGCGAGAACCCGAAGCGCCGGCCCCGCAGGATCAGCGTCATCCGCGCCACCTCGCGCGGGCCGTAGAACCGCGCGCGGCCGTCCCTTTCGGGCGCCAGCAGCTCGATGTATTCGTAATAGCGCAGGGTGCGCGGGGTCACGTCGAACCGGGCACACATCTCCTTGAATGACAGGCGCGTGGACATCGGCCAACCCTCCAATGGGGGAACCCTAGGCCCCGCGGACGGTTCCGGCAACGGCCCTGCTGTCACCCGGCCAACACAAGTTTGCGCTTGCGGCCACCGCACCGCAGGCCCGATATCGAAGGAACCGCCCTGTTGAAGGTCCGAGCCGCATGTCCACCATCACGCTCGATGCCGCCCGCCGCTTCGTTGACGCCCTGCCGCATTCCCGCGCGCTGGGGATGCGGCTGGTCGCGGTGGAGGAAGGCCGGGCGGACGTGCACATGGACTGGGACGCACGGCTGGTGGGCGATCCGGTCACCGGCGTGATCCACGGCGGCGCGGTTTCGGCCCTGATGGATACCTGCGCGGGCACCGCTGTCCTGACCGCAGGCACCGGGGCCGTCGCCACGGCAACGCTCGACCTGCGCATCGATTACATGCGCCCCGCCACGCCCGGGCAGACGATCCGCGCCACCGCCCATGTCTACCATGCCACCCGCAGCGTGGCCTTCGTGCGCGCCACAGCCACCGACGACGACGACAGCCTGCCCGTCGCCGCGGCAACCGGCGCTTTCACACTTGAACGCCCCTCCGCCAAGGCGGGATCAGGCGCATGAAGCGGCCTGAACCCGTCCATATCGTCAAGGGCCGGCGCGACGCCGCCCTGCGCGCGCTGACGGGTGCCGTGCCCTATATCGGCTTCCTCGGGATCACCTTCGACCGGCGCGGGGACGAGATCACGGCCGTCCTGCCGTTCCGCGACGACCTGATCGGCAACCCGATGCTGCCCGCGCTGCATGGCGGCGCGACCGCCGCCTTCCTGGAGGTCGCCGCCATCATCGACCTCAGCTTCGCGATGCTGTGGGAAGACATCGAGACCGGCCGCATCGACGCGGGCGCCATGACCCCGGCCACCCTGCCGCGCCTGCCCCGCACCATCGACTTCACGGTGGACTACCTGCGCGCGGGGCTGCCGCGCGATGCCTACGCGCGGGCGCGGCTGAACCGATCGGGGCGGCGCTATGCCAGCGTCCATGTGGAAGCCTGGCAGGACAATCGCGCCCGGCCCTTCGCGCAAGCCACCGGACATTTCCTGATGCCGACCCCCGACCCGACCGGCGCGGAATGACGGCGCACGAAGGGTCCGGACCACAGCCTGTGACCCACGCGCGCGTCCTGAAGATCGCGCTGCCCATCGTTCTGTCGAACGCCACGGTGCCGATCCTCGGCGCGGTGGATACCGGCGTGGTCGGACAGCTCGGGATGGCCGCGCCGATCGGGGCGGTGGGGATAGGGGCGGTGATCCTGGCCGCGCTCTACTGGGTGTTCGGGTTCCTGCGCATGGGCACCACCGGCCTTGCGGCGCAGGCGCGCGGCGCGGGCGACAGCGCCGAACAATCCGCGATCCTGTCGCGCGCGCTGCTGATCGCGGGGGCGGCGGGTCTGGTCTTCATCCTGCTGCAGTGGCCCCTGTTTGCCGGGGCCTTTGCCTTGGCCCCGGCCTCGGACGAGGTCGAACTGCTTGCACGGCAATACCTGTCCATTCGCATCTGGGGCGCGCCCGCCACCATCGCGCTTTATGCCGTCACCGGTTGGCTGATCGCGGCGGAACGCACGCGCGGCGTCCTTGTCCTGCAACTGTGGATGAACGGGCTGAACATAGGTCTCGACCTGTGGTTCGTGCTCGGCCTCGGCTGGGGTGTGCCGGGCGTCGCCGTGGCGACCCTGATCGCCGAGTGGACCGGGCTTGCCCTTGGCCTGTGGCTGTGCCGTTCGGCATTCCGGGACGCGGCATGGCGCACCTATGCCCGCGTGTTCGACCGCGTGCGGCTGTCCCGCATGATCGCGGTCAACACCGACATCATGATCCGCTCGGTCCTGCTGCAGGGCTGCTTCGTGGCCTTCCTGTTCCTGTCGGCGGGCCAGGGCGACGTGACGCTGGCGGCCAATCAGGTGCTTCTGCAGTTCCTGGAAATCACCGCCTACGCGCTGGACGGTTTCGCCTTCGCAGCCGAAGCGATGGTGGGCAGCGCCGTGGGCGCCGGCCACCGGGCCGGGGTGCGGCGGGCCTCGGTGCTGTCGTCGCAATGGGGCGTCGGCGGCGCGGCGGGGCTGGGTCTTGCCTTCTGGCTGGCGGGCCCCTGGATCATCGACCTGATGGCAACCGCGCCCGATGTCCGGCAAGAGGCCCGCACCTACCTGCCCTGGGTGGCGCTGGGGCCGCTGATCGGCGTGGCAAGCTGGATGCTGGACGGCATCTACATCGGCGCGACATGGACGCGGCCGATGCGCAACGCGATGGTGCAGTCGGTCGCGGCGTTTGCCGTGGCCGTCATGGTGCTGCCGCCCGTGCTGGGCGCACATGGCCTGTGGGCGGCGCTGATGGTGCTGAATGCGCTGCGCGGGATCACCCTGGGGTGGCGCTATCCCCGCCTCGAGGCATCGGTGGACTGGGCAGCGCGGGGCTCTGCCCCGCACCCCGAGGTATTTCGGCAAGGATGAAAGGGGCGCACGGTCCGGAAGGTTTCGTGAGCGCAGGTTAACCAAACCATAACGTGCACAGTGCTTTGTGTTTGTTGTCAGGGGGTTGACCGTTTGTGCACATGTGCACAAACCACCCCTTAGGCGCTCATTCGGCCAGCGCCAGCCGCGCCCGGACGCCCCGCGCGGCCTTCCACTCGGCTGCCGAGGGATGCAACCGCTCGGAGAGGTCGCGACCCACTTTCCGGCGGCGACGCAACACGAAGAACTTTCCCCAGCCCCGCAGCGACCCGGCCGAGGGGGCGAAGACATCGACCGGAAACCGCTCGCGCCAGTCCTGCGGCAGGGTCAGGCCCGACGACTCGGCCTTGTCCAGCATCCAGACCAGAGGGATGTTCGCAAGGGGCCGGGCCGGCGCGAAGCCGCCCAGCTGGCCGCCGACGTCACCGTGCGAGCCGCGGAACCAGACCTGCTCCACATGGCCGGGGTGGTCGCCCGGCGTTTCCCACAGGACCGGCGCGAAGGCGTCCCGCGTCTCGTCCAGCGCCAGCGCGTGATAGCCCCGCTTCACGATGGGCGACAGGCGGGCGTCATGGAACCGATGCGGCATCTCGGCCCAGCGCCACAGGAGCGGCGCGCGGAACCCGAGCGCCGATACGGTATCCCACACCCCGATCAACTCGACCTCGACCTCAGGGTGGCAATGCGCCGCCACGAAGGCGCGGGCGGCGGCGGTGGTGGGGTCGGTCTGGTAGTGGCGGTAAAGCGTGCGGATGTTCCGCTCGGTCGCGCATTCGGCCCGCAGCAGGCCCATCCGCGCGATGACCCCGGCCAGCGACCGGACCGCATAGGCCCCGCGGGAATAGCCGAACAGCCAGATCCGGTCGCCCGGCCGCCAGCGCGATGCGATGAACCCGTAGCTGCGGCGGATCTGGCGGTTGATCCCCCGCCCCTCGATCACGTCGCGGGCGTTGCGCCAGCCTTCCCACTGCACCCCACTTTCGTAGCGCAGGCTCATCCGCGCCCGACCCGCCACTTCGCACAGGCATTTGTACGTCAGGCCGGCATTCGTTTCCTGCCCGGATACGAGTGACGACATCGTGCCGTCCAGGATCACGACATGATCGACCGGAACGCGGACGCGGACCGCTGCGGCAAGGGGTTCCCCCGCCGTTTCGATCGTGGGACGGGGCGTGACAAGCGCCCGCGCCCGCGCGAACAGACGCTTCCAGCTACTCGGCCGCCATCCGAACATCATTCAGCGCCGCCCAGAGGCGCAGCGGCGTGAAGGGCATGTCCACATGCGTCACCCCCCGTGGCCGGACCGCATCCGCGACCGCGTTGGCGACCGCCGCCAGCGCGCCGACCGTCCCGGCCTCTCCGCAGCCTTTCATCCCCATGGGATTGGCCGTCGAGGGGACCGGCACGGTATCGAAGGCGATCATCGGCAGATCATCGGCCCGGGGTAGTGCATAATCCATGAACGATGCCGTGAGAAGCTGGCCGCTCTCGCGGTCGTGCACCACCTGTTCGGTCACTGCCTGCCCCACGCCCTGCGCGACACCGCCGTGCACCTGCCCCTCGGCCAGCATCGGGTTGATGAGGTTCCCGAAGTCGTCGACCACCGTATAGCGGTCCAGCCGCAGCACGCCGGTTTCAGGGTCGATCTCGACCTCGGCCACATGGGCGCCGTTGGGATAGCTGCGGCCGGACAGCTTGGCGCTCGCCTCGATCCTGAGAAGGTCGGTGCGGCCCTTGGTCCGCGCCAGCACAGCCGCCTCCATCATCGTCGGCGCCTCGTTCCGGCCCTTGAGGCGGAAGCGTTCGTCATCGAACGAAACGTCGCCTTCCGGGACACCGAATTCCGCAGCAAGGAACGGCGCGTAGCTGGTCACCAGCTTCGACACCGCGGCCAGCGTGGCGTTCGACTGCGTGGTGACCGACCGCGACCCGCCCGTGCCGCCCCCCTTGGCGATGCGATCACTGTCGCCCTGAACGACGCGGATCGCGTCCATCGGGATGCCCGACTGATCGGCCAGGAAGCGGGCATAGACCGTCTCGTGCCCCTGGCCGTTCGACTGGGTTCCGACATAGAGGTTCACGGTGCCGTCGTCGCAAAATTCGACGGTGGCGCCTTCCTCGGGGTTCCCGAGGATGGATTCGATGTAATAGCACAGGCCCATCCCGCGCAGCCGCCCGCGCGCGGCCGACGCGGCCCGGCGGGCGGCAAAGCCCGCGCGGTCCGCCAGCGCCTCGGCGCGGCCAAGCACCTTGTGGAAGTCGCCCACGTCATAAAGCTCGCCGGTGGCCGAGCGGTAGGGAAACCTGGCCGACGGGATGAAGTTCTTGCGCCGCAGGTCCCACGGGTCCACCCCCAGCGTGTGGGCGGCATGTTCCACCGTGCGCTCCAGCGCAAAGATCGCCTCGGGACGGCCTGCGCCACGATAGGCGTCGACCTGCGTGGTGTTGGTGAAGACCCCTTTCACCCCCAGCCACACCGTCTGGACGTCATAGGTGCCCATCAGCACCTTGGCGAAGAGCTCGGTCTGGATCGGCTGGGCGAACTCGCTGTTGTATGCGCCGATGTTGCAGACGGTTTCCACCTTGTAGGCGGTGATCCGGTGGTCCGCGTCGAAGGCCAAGGTGCACTCCGACACCAGGTCGCGGCCGGCGTTGTCGGTCAGCATCGCCTCGGTCCGGTCGGACATCCAGTGCACCGGGCGCCCGGTCAGCCGGGACGCCTGCGGCAGGACGTAGTATTCGGGATAGGTCATGCCCTTCATCCCGAACCCGCCGCCCACGTCGGGGTTCGTCACGCGGATCTGCGCCGGGTCAATGCCATAGACCCGGGCAAGGGCGGATTTCTGCCCCCAGACGCCCTGGCCGTTCACGCAGAGGTGCATCCGCCCGTCGGTCCATTCGGCATAGGCGCCGCGGGGTTCCATCGAGGCCACGATGATGCGGTTGTCGGCCACGCGCAGCGTCACCACATGGGCGGCCTT
>CAYYOE010000171.1:0-6852 GCA_964473055.1 uncultured Rhodobacterales bacterium
GACGACCCCGAGGACGTGAAGATCGTGGACCTGGATGCCGCCTGTCGGCAGCAGCAAGTCAACGACGGCTGTTTTCCCCGGCTCGACGACGTGCCCCGGCAGGCGCTGACTCTGACGATCCCGCGGCTTCTGCGCGCGGACCGGCTGATCTGCGTGGTGCCGGGGCGCGCCAAGCGTGCGGCGGTGGCGGCGGCGCTGCATGGACCCTTGTCCACCGCCTGCCCGGCCAGCATCCTGCGCACGCAGCCGCAGTGCACCCTGTACCTCGATGCGGACAGCGATCCCGATGCCTGACGCCGATGCCCTTTGCGCCCAATACCTTGCCCGTGCCACCGACATGATGGCGCGCATCCTGTCCGAGGAAGCCGAACCCATGCGCCGCGCCGCCGCCCGCATCGCCGACCAGATCGCGGCGGACCGGCTGGTGCACGTGTTCGGGCCGGGGGGCCATTCCAACCTGGCCAGCCAGGAGATCTTCTTTCGCGCGGGCGGGCTGATGCACATCAGCGCGATCCTGGACGAGGGCACGCTTCTGTCGAACGGCGCCCTGCGGTCGATGGCGATCGAGCGGACGCCGGGCTATGGCCGGGTGGTGATCGCCGACCGCAACCTGACCGAGGGCGACCTGCTGATCCTGGTCAACGCCTATGGCATCAACGCCGCCCTGATCGACGCCGCGATCGAGGCGCGGCGGCGCGGCGTGTTCCTGATCGGGGTCAGCTCGCGCGCCCATGCGCAGAACACCCGCCCCGACCATCCCGCCCGGCACCCGACCAAGCAGAACCTGCACGACATCGTCGATATCGCCATCGACACCAAGGTCGAGATCGGCGACGCGCTGATCGAGGTGGACGGGCTGGGCGACCCCATCGCCGCGGGATCGACCTTTGCCAATGCATTCGCGCTGAACACGCTGGTGATCCGCGTGGTGGCCGAACTGGTCACGCGCGGCACCCAGCCGCCAGTCTGGCGCAGTGGCAACGCCCCCGGCGGGGACGAGGCCAACGCCCGCTTCATCGCGCGGTTCCGCGACCGGGTGCGGGCGCTGTGATGGACATCGCGGGGACCGATCCGGCGACGGGGGCCCCGATGGTCGTGACGGTTCAGGGCCCGCGGATCGTGGGCGTGGAACTTGGCGGGCCGGGGGGGCCTTATCTCGCGCCGGGGCTGGTGGACCTGCAGGTGAACGGGTTCGGCGGGCACGACCTGAACGATGGCCAAGTCAGCCCCGCGACCGTCGGTGCGCTGTGCCGGCGGCTGCTGGCAGGCGGCGTGACGCGGTTCCTGCCCACCGTGGTAACGGCATCGGAACCCGCGATCCTGCAGGCGCTGGCGGCCATTGCCACGGCGGCCGACACCGACCATGTGGCAGCCGCGATGATCGCGGGCATCCATGTGGAGGGGCCGTTTGTCGACCCCGCCGATGGTCCGCGCGGCGCGCACCCCCTGCCACACGTCCGCCCGCCCGACCTGGCCGAGGTCGCGCGCTGGCAGGCGGCTGCGGGCGGGCGGGTGCGGATCGTCACGCTGTCGCCGCACTGGGACGGGGCACCGGAGGCGATCCGTGGCCTGGCGTCACAGGGGATCGTCGTGGCCATCGGGCACACCGGCGCCGACCCCGACCGCATCCGCGCGGCGGCCGAGGCGGGGGCTGTGATGTCCACCCACCTGGGAAACGGCGTCGCGGGCGTCCTGCCGCGGCACCCGAACCTGATCTGGGCGCAACTGGACGATGACCGGCTGACGGCCTCGGTCATCGCGGACGGACACCACCTGCCCGCCGACACGCTGCGGGTCTTCCTGCGCGCCAAGGGGGTGGACCGGACGGTGCTGGTGTCCGACGCGGTGGCGCTGGCGGGGATGCCGCCCGGCCGCTATCGCCAGCCGGTGGGAGGCGAGGTCGAGCTGTCGGCGGACGGGCGGCTCGGCATGGCTGGCACGCCCTATCTGGCCGGGGCCGCGCGCGGTCTGGCCGATGGCGTGGCCGAGGCCGTCCGCATGACCGGCCTGCCGCTGGGCGCGGTGCTGCCCATGGCCACGCGCAACCCGGCCCGGCTGCTGGGCGGCGTGGCCGAGGTGGTGGCAGGTGCGCGGGCCGACCTGATCGCCTTTGACCACGCGCCCGGCGACCGGACCCTGACCCTGCGCGGTGTCTGGCTGGCAGGGGAAAGGATGTCCCCGTGATCGTCGCGGCGGGAGTGGCGGTGGAGGACATCACGCCCCCCGCAGGCGTGGCGATGGCGGGGTTCGCGGCCCGGACAGAACCCGCACTTGGCACGCACGACCCGCTGACGGCGCGGGCGCTGGTGGTGGGCGATACCGCGCTGGTGGTGGCCGATGTCATCGGGATCGAGGCCGCGATGGCCCAGCGGATCCGCGCGGCATCGGGCCTTGATCCCGACCGGGTGATCGTGGCGGCCACCCATACCCATGGCGGGCCGTCCAGCATGGCGGGGCGCATCCTGGTGCCGACCGACCCCGCGACACTCGCGCGGATCGAGGCCGGGTGCATCGCCGCCCTGCACCGGGCCGCCGCCGACCGCGCCCCCGCGCGGCTGTCGGCCGGGGCCGCACGCGACCCCGGCATCGCCCGGAACCGCCGCCACACCGACGGCCCGGTCGACCGGACGATCCCGGTCCTGCGGCTGGACCGGCCGGACGGCAGCCCGCTGGCGGTCGTCACGTCCTGGGCCTGCCATCCTGTGGTGCTGGATGCCACGAACCGGCTGTGGACCGGGGACTGGCCGCATTTCTTGCGACGTGGGATCGAGGCTGCGCTACCCGGCGCGGTCGCGATCAGCCTGACCGGCACCTGTGGCGACGTGAACATCGGGCACAGCGCGCAGGCCTCCGTCAGCCTGGCCACGGACCCGCGCCGCACCTTTGCCGAGGCCGAACGGATCGGCACCGCGATCGTGGCCGAGGTTCTGCGCGCAACCCTTGACCCTGTTGCCGATGCTGGAGTCGCTGCGGCGGCACGAACCTGCGACCTGCCGCTGCGCCCCGCCGATCCCGCCGCCGCCGCGCACCTGGCGGCGGGCTGGGCGGCCGAGGCGCCGTCGGACCCCGCGCGCCGGGCACTTCTGGCCGTCTGGTCGGACTGGGCGCGCCACATCGCCCCCCGCCGCGCCGACCCGGTGCCCGCCTGCGTGACCGCGCTGCGATGGGGCGATGCGGCGATCCTGGGCCTGCCGGGCGAGATCTTTGCATCCCAGGGGCTTGCCTTGCGGGCCCACTGGCCGGGCCTGCTGGCACCCGTCACCTTTGCCGAGGACAACCCCGGCTACATCTGCCCGTCGCCCGAATTCCCCCACGGCGGATACGAGGTGGTCGAGGCGCATCGCTACTATGGCCAGCCATCGGGGTTCGCGGAAGGCGCGGCCGAGCGTCTGGCCGACACCGCGTTCCGCGCCTTGCAGGCCATCGCTCCATGACCGGACAGGCCGCGGCAGGATTGTCGACATTCTTGACGCGCAACCGGTTGCGTGACACGCTTTCACCAAGGCCCAACGCCAACGACCAGAAACAACCACGCACAGGGAGAGTGCCATGCTGAATGCTACCTTCAACCGCCTGCCGGCGGGCCCGGGACGCGGGCTGCGCCGTTGCCTGGCCGCGACGTCCGCGGCACTGGCCCTGACTGCGGGCCTGGCCCAGGCGCAGAACATCACCGTCTGGTCGGGATATCCCGAACTGGCGCCCTTCTATCAGCATGTCGCCGAAGGACTGAAGGCGACGCACCCCGGCATTACCGTGGATGTCCAGGCCATCCCCCTGCGCGAACACGAACGCCGCGTGGCGCTGGGGCTTGCGTCCGGGTCGGGCGGCAACGTGGTGATCGAACTGCCGAAGTCGACCGCGACCCGCTACATCGAGAACGACCTGCTGACCCCCGCGCCCGAGGGCGTCGCGGCCTTTGTCACCGACCCGGCGAACTTCAACGCGTTCTTCGTGGATGCGGCCAGCGCAGGTGACACCGTGTTCGGCGTGCCGCTGTTCCGGGGGCAGTCGGCGCTGTTCTACAACACCGATATGCTTGCGACCGCCGGCCTGGAAGGTCCACCCGCGACGATGGAGGACTACACCGACTATGCCACGAAGCTGACCCAGCGCGATGCGGCGGGCAATCCCACCGTCACCGGCTGGTCGCTGCGCCTGTCGGGCGGCGGACAGGGCATCGCCGAGAAGTTCTGGATCAACATGTTCCAGTTCGGCGGCGCCAACATGTTCGAGGAAGTGACCCCCGGCGCCTGGCGCGTGAACCTGACGAGCGACGGCGCCGTTGCCGCGCTGACGCAGTACATCGACAACGTCCACGTCCACAAGACGGTGACGCTGGAAGCCCCGGCCGACGCCGACGCCTTCCAGCGCGGGCAGACCGCCATGTTCATCCGCGAAAGCTGGGTGATCGGGGACACCGCCGCCAAGGCACCCGACCTGAACTATGCCACGGCGAACCTGCCCTATGGGGCCATCGCGCTGCCCGCCAACCTGTATGTCAGCGCCGAAGGCGCGGGCGCGGATGCCGCCTGGACCTTTGCCCAGGCCACGAACGACCCCGAGAACCTGGTGTGGCTGCTGGCGAACGTGGGCTGGCTGCCGAACCGGCTGAACGTGGACTATTCGTCGGTCACCGACGCGCAGCCGGCCTTTGCGGCCTTCCTGGAATACCCCGACGACTATCAGTTCTTCACCCTGCCGGCGCTTGCACCGATCGAGGAACTGCTGACCCGGATCGCGGCCGGGCTGACGGCGGCCTGGGGCGATGCCTCGCTCGCCGGTAACGCTGACGGGATCGCCGCGGCGCTCAAGGCGATCGAGGACGAGGCGAACGGCATCCTCGCGCGCGAGGGGCTGCTGGCGCAGTAGTCCGCCCGACCACCCCGCCGTCCCCACGGGGCGGCGGGGCCCACCTGCGCGACCCCCGGGGGACCGATGCTGCGCCGCAAGCTGTGGATCTTTGCGCTTCTGGCCCTGGCCCCGGTGCTGGCGGTCTATGCCTGGGTGCGGTTCCTGCCGATCTACGAGATCCTGCGCCTCAGTCTGCACAAATGGGATCTCTTGTCGCGCAACCGCCCCTTCATCGGGCTGGACAACTTCCGCGAGCTGATGACCGACCGGCTGTTCCTGGACGCGCTGGTCAATACCACCATCATCGCCTTCGGGGTGCTGCTGCTGACGATCCCGACCGCGCTGGTGCTGGCCGCGCTGATCTACAGCCGCACGCGGTCGCGCTTTGCCTGGTTCTACGAGACCTCCGTGTTCATCCCGCATGTAGCGTCCCTGGTACCGGCGGCGATGGCGTGGAAGTGGATCTTCGACGCGCGCCTGGGGCCCTTGAACGCGCTGCTCGCGCAGTTCGGCATCCCCGCGCAGTCCTGGCTGTTCGACCCGGTCTTGTCGGTCGTGTCGATCATCATCCTGTGTTCCTGGCAGACGCTGGGCTATGCCGTCATCATCTACCTCGTCGGCTTCCGGAACCTGCCACTGTCGCTGTACGAGGCTGCGCGGTTGGACGGGGCCAGCGCGCTTCAGGCGTTCCGCTTCATCTCGGTTCCGCTGCTGAAACCGATCACGCTCTATGTGTCGGTCGTGACGCTCGTCGCGGGCTTCAACGTCTATGCGCAGGTCTTCATCCTGGCGTCCGACATGCAGGGCGCGCCGGGGCGGCAGGTGCGGGTGCTGGTGCTCGACATGCTGGAAAACGCGTTCCGCAACTACCGCATCGGCTATGCCGCGGCCGAGGCGGTGGTGCTGCTTGTGATCGTGCTGGTGCTGACGCTGATCCAGTTCACCCTGCTGCGGGACAGGGGGCGCGGCCGATGACCGACACCCTTACCACCGCCGACCACGCCGCCGCCCGGTCGCGCCGCTGGCGCCGCCGCCTGACGGGGGCCGCGGCCGACATCGCGCTGGTGGCGTTCGGCTGCCTGATGCTGTTGCCGCTGGTGCTCTTGGTCGCCAACGCTTTCAAGGCCCCGCCCGAGATGATCGTCTGGCCCCCCACGATCATCCCGCGCGACCCCACGCTCGACAACTTCCGCATCGTGCTGGGGGAAACGCCGCTGTTGCGCTGGATGTGGAACAGCCTGGTGTTCGCCACCCTGTCCACGGTGTCGATCGTCGCGACCTCGGCGCTGGCGGGCTATATCCTCGCCAAGTTCCGCTACCGGTCCCTGAACGTGATCTTCCTTGTGGTTCTGGCGACCGCGATCGTGCCCTTCGAGGTCTACATGATCCCGCTGTATTTCCAGGTGCAGGGGCTGGGCCTTCTGAACACCGTCTGGGGGGTGCTGGTGGGGTATCTGGTGATGTCCTTCGGCATCTTCCTGATCCGGCAGAACGTGATCCACGCGATCCCGGACGAACTGATCGAGGCCGCGCGCATCGACGGCGCGGGCGAGATCTGGATCTTCCTTCGCATCGTGGTGCCGCTCTTGCGCGGGGCGCTGGCGGCGCTGGCGGTGCTGGCGTTCTTCCAGGCCTGGACAGCCTTTGCCTGGCCGCTGATCGTGGCGACGACGCGCGACAGCTACACCATCGAGGTAGGGCTCGCGCTGTTCCAGACCGGGTTCACGGTGGACCTGGGGCGGCTGAGTGCGGCGTCAGCCATCGTGCTGATCCCGACCTTCACGGTGTTCGTGTTCCTGCGGCGCAGCTTCGTGCAGGGCGTGGCGGCCACGGGGCTGAAGGAATGACCGGGTTTCTGGCCGAAGCGGCGACGCGGTATCGCGCGGCCAACGCGGCCACGATCGGCTGGATGCTGGACCGGCCGCGCCTGTCCGGGGGGTTCCTGAACACCAAGGTCAATCCCCTGACCGGAGCCGACTATGGATCCGGCGACGGGATGCG
>CAYYOE010000172.1:0-4563 GCA_964473055.1 uncultured Rhodobacterales bacterium
GGTAGTTGCCGCAGCCGATGAAGGCGCCGCCCGAGCGCGCGGTCTTGAGGTTCAGGCGGCCGTTGCCGCAGACCGGGCAGGACCGGGGGTCGGTCCCGTCGGGGCGCGGCGGATAGAGGTGCGGGGCCAGCACCTCGTCGATCTTTTCCAGCACCTCGCCGATGCGCAGGTCGGCGGTCTCGCCCAGGGCGGCCGAGAAATCGCGCCAGAAGCGGGCCATCACGTCGTGCCAGTCGCGGCTGCCCGCCGAGACGTCGTCGAGTTCGTTTTCCAGGTCGGCGGTGAAGTCGAATTCGACGTAGCGGCGGAAGTAGGTCGTCAGGAAGGCCGTCACCAGGCGGCCCTTGTCCTCGGCGATCAGGCGGCCCTTGTCCTTGCGGACGTATTCCCGGTCCTGGATCGTGGTGACGATCGAGGCATAGGTGGACGGGCGACCGATCCCCAGTTCCTCCATCCGCTTCACCAGGCTCGCCTCGGTGTAGCGGGGGGGCGGCTGGGTGTGGTGCTGTTCGGGCGTGATCTGCCGCTTCTCGGCGGCCTCGCCCTGCATGATCTGCGGCAGGCGGCCGTCGTCGTCGTCGTCCTCGCCCCGGGTGTCGTCGCGGCTTTCGTCGTAGACCTTGAGGAAGCCATCGAACAGCATGACCTGGCCCGTCGCGCGCAGGCCGACCTGACCGTCGGGGCTGGTCACGTCGACGGTGGTGCGTTCCATGCGGGCGGCGGCCATCTGGGACGCGATCGTGCGCTTCCAGATCAGATCGTAAAGGCGGCGCTGGTCGCTGTCGGCCACGGGCAGTTTGCCGGGGTCCATCTCCATGTCGGTGGGCCGGATGCATTCATGCGCTTCCTGCGCGTTCTTGGCCTTGTTCTTGTACATGCGGGGGCTGTCGGGCAGGTAGTTCGCCCCGAACCGCGACCGGATCGCGTCGCGCGCGGCCATCACGGCCTCGGGCGCCATGTCGATGCCGTCGGTGCGCATGTAGGTGATGTGCCCGGCTTCATACAGGCGCTGGGCGGCCGACATGCAGGCCTTGGCGCCAAGGCCGATCTTGCGGCTGGCTTCCTGCTGCAGGGTCGAGGTCATGAAGGGCGGCCAGGGGTTGCGGCTGGCGGGTTTTGCCTCGACCCCGGCCACGGTCAGCGGGCGCGAGGTGATGGCCTGCACGGCGAGGTTCGCCTGCGTCTCGTCGGCCAGGTCGAAGCGGTCGAGCTTCTTGCCCGCAAGCGACACAAGGCGTGCGGTGTATTCCTGCCCGCGCGGCGTGGCGAGCACGGCCGAGACCGTCCAGTATTCGCGGGCGCGGAACGCCTCGATCTCCATCTCGCGGTCGACGATCAGGCGCAGGCAGACCGACTGCACGCGGCCCGCCGATTTTGCGCCCGGCAGTTTGCGCCACAGGACGGGCGACAGGTTGAACCCGACCAGATAATCCAGCGCCCGGCGCGCGAGGTAGGCGTCGACGAGCGGCTGGTCGACCTGGCGGGGGTTCTTCATTGCTTCGGTGACGGCGGATTTGGTGATCGCGTTGAACACCACGCGGCTGACGGCCGTGTCCTTCTTGATGGCCTTGCGTTCCGTCAGGGCCTCGGTCAGGTGCCAGCTGATCGCCTCGCCCTCGCGGTCGGGGTCGGTGGCCAGGATCAGCGTCGGGTCGTCCTTCAACGCGTCGGCGATGGCCTTGACGTGCTTCTTCGACTCGGCCGCTACCTCCCAGGACATGGCGAATTCGGCGTCCGGGTCGACCGAGCCGTCCTTGGGCGGCAGGTCGCGGACATGGCCGTAGGACGCGAGCACCGTGTAGCCGGATCCCAGATACTTGTTGATCGTCTTGGCCTTGGCCGGGGATTCGACGACGACGACGGGCATGAAATACCTATGTGCTCGGGCGGACGCGGGCTGGCGTCCGGGGAATGCCGGGGGGCCGTGGCGTCAGGGCGCGGAACATGGGGGGGCGGGCCGGGGCTGTCAACCACGGCTCCCTGTGCGTGCGCGGGCGGCGCGCGCGCATGCGAGGGCGATGGCCCCGGGGGCCATCCCGGCATAGGATGATGGCCAGGCTGGAGGGGGACGAGCGACATGGACGACATGCCGGAACGGGCGCTGGGCTGGCACCGCGCGGGGCTGGGCGGGGTACTGGCCACCGTGGTCGAGACCTGGGGATCGGCACCGCGGCCCGCGGGGGCGCAGATGGCGGTGTCGGGCGACGGGCAGATCGCGGGGTCGGTGTCGGGCGGCTGCGTGGAAGGCGCGGTGGTGGCCGAGGCGCTGGAGGCGCTGGCGGACGGGCGGTCGCGGCTGCTGACCTTCGGGGTCAGCGACGACGACGCCTTTGCCGTGGGGCTGGCCTGCGGCGGCACGATCCGGGTGCTGGTGGAACCCGTGGGCGGTGCCCTGCCCGAGGATGTGCTGGCCGTGGTGGTGGCAGCGCGCGCGGCGCGGCGGGCGATGGCAGTGGTGTCGCCCCTGTCGGGCGGCGTGGCGCGGATCGCGGCGGCGGACGCCTTTGCCGAGCGATTCCGCGCCGACCGGTCGGGGGTGGAACCCGACGGCGACACCTTTGTGGCCATCCACAACCCGCCCCTGCGCATGGCGATCGTGGGCGCGGGGCACATCGCGCAGGCGCTGGCGCCGATGGCGCGTCTGGCGGGGTGGGACGTGACGCTGGTCGACCCGCGCGAAAGCTTCGCGTCCGCGGCGCGGTTTCCCGGTTTTCCGCTGGTGCACGACTGGCCCGATTCGGCGCTAGCCGCGCATGGGCTGGACGGGCGGGTGGCGGTCGTCACGCTGACCCACGACGCCAAGCTGGACGATCCGGCGATCGAGGCCGCGTTGCGGGCAGGCGTGCTGTATCTGGGGTGCCTGGGCAGCCCGCGCACCCATGGCAAGCGGGTGGAGCGGCTGCATGCGGCGGGGTTCACCGACGCCGACATCGCGCGCATCCATGCGCCCGTGGGGATGGACATCGGGGCCAGGTCGCCGGGCGAGATCGCGGTATCGATCCTGGCCCAGGTCATTCAGGTTCTGCGCAAGGGAGGATGACGGGGCTTTTCCCCGTGCGCGCCCCGGCCTAGGGTCCCGCCCGATCCACCCACCGAACGGAGGCAGGCATGCAGGTATCCATGACCGTGAACGGTCGCGCCGTCACAAGCGAGATCGAGGGGCGCACCCTGCTGGTCGAGTTCCTGCGCGAGGAGCTGCGCCTGACGGGCACCCATGTGGGCTGCGACACGTCCCAGTGCGGCGCCTGCACGGTGCATGTGGACGGGCAGCCGGTGAAGGCCTGCACCATGCTGGCGGCCGAGGCCGAGGGCGCCGCCGTGACCACCATCGAAGGGATGGCGGCACCCGACGGGACGCTGACACCCCTGCAGCAGGCGTTCAACGACCACCACGGGTTGCAATGCGGGTTCTGCACGCCCGGCATGGTGATGGCGGGGGCGGCGCTGCTGGCGGTGAACCCAAGGCCCTCCGAGGCCGAGGTGCGCCACTGGCTGGAAGGCAACATCTGCCGCTGCACGGGGTATCACAACATCGTGCGTGCGATCCTGGCGGCCTCCGGCCAGTCCGTCGCGGAGGTGGCGTGATGTACGATTTCGACCTGATCCGCCCGCGCTCGCTGCCCGAGGCCGTGGCGGCCCTGTCCGAGGACGGCGCGCAAGCCATCTCGGGCGGGCAAACCCTGATCCCGACGCTGAAGGCGCGGCTGGCGCAACCCGAACGTCTGGTGTCCCTGTGGAACATCCCCGAGTTGCGCGGGATCTGCACCGATGACGACGGTCGCCTGTGCATCGGCGCGGCCACGACCCATGCGGCGGTGGCGGCGGGCGTGGCCGGGCGGTTCCCGGCGCTGGCGCAGCTGGCGGGCGGGATCGGTGATCCCGCCGTGCGGTCGCGGGGCACCATCGGCGGGTCGGTCGCCAACAACGATCCGGCCGCCTGCTATCCGGCGGCGGTGCTGGCGACGGGGGCCACGGTGATCACCGACCGGCGGCAGATCGCGGCGGACGACTGGTTCCAGGGGATGTTCACCACCGCGCTGGACGAGGGCGAGATCGTGACCGAGGTGCGGTTCCCGGTGCCCCTGCGTGCGGCCTATGCCAAGTTCGTACAGCCCGCGTCGCGCTTTGCCATGGTGGGGGTCTTCGTGGCGCAGTTCGGGGACGGCGTGCGCGTGGCGGTGACGGGGGCGGCCGAGGACGGCGTGTTCCGCTGGACCGAGGCCGAGGATCGCCTGTCGGACCGGTTCGAGGCGGCTGTGCTGGAGGGGCTGGCCCTGTCCGCCGATGGCCTGATCGGCGACATGCACGCCACGCCTGCGTATCGCGCGCATCTGGTGGGCGTCATGACCCGGCGGGCGGTCGCGGCGGCGTAGGGTCGGCGCGGGGGGCTGTCTGCCCCCCGATCGGCGCGGTGCGCCGGCCCGTGGACGTGGTCCACGGGCGTTCGGGCCTGGCGGCCCTCACCCCCCCGAGGATATTTGGACCATATCGAAGCGGTCAGAGGGTGGCAAACAGGGCCTTGAGGCGCGCGGTCTCGGCGTCGAGGCCGTAGGGCGCATTGAC
>CAYYOE010000172.1:4663-6844 GCA_964473055.1 uncultured Rhodobacterales bacterium
CTCGGGTCGAGCAGCATCAGGCCGCGCCGGGGCGTGGGCGGGGTCAGCGACAGGGCGAGCGCCAGGCCGTCGGCGGCATGAATCGTGGCGCGGCGGCCCATCACCGCGACCAGCGCCGCGCGCTCGGCGGGGTGGAGGTCGGCGAAGTGCAGCGTGTCGCCGGGGCGCAGCAGCGCGTCGGCGATCAGGGGCGAGCCGGGGTAGGCCATCGCGCCGTGGGCGGCCCGCACCGCGGCCAGCGCGTGCATATAGGGGTGATCCGGCGGGAACCAGCTTGCGACGCCCGCGCGCAGGATGCCGGACGCCGCCTCGCCGGTCTTGACCGCCTCGGGGGCGTCAAGGCGGTAGAGCCCGCGCCCCGCGTGGGTTTCGATGTAGCAGAGCGGCTTTGGCTTGTCCGCCAGCCGCCCGAGCATCCAGGCCAGAAGCGCGTGCTTCCAGACGTCGGCCAGGTTCCCGGCATGATAGGCGTGCTGGTAGGAAAGCATGGGGCCCCGCCGATGTCGCGCGCCTTAACGGGGCCCGGGATGACCCGTCATTTCGGGTCCATCATTTCGGTCCGATCATCATCACCATCTGGCGGCCTTCGAGTTTTGGCATGTTCTCGACCTTGCCGATCTCGGCCACATCGGTCGCGACCCGTTCCAGAAGCTGTCGGCCCAGGTCCATGTGCGCCATTTCGCGGCCGCGGAAGCGCAGCGTGACCTTCACCTTGTCGCCTTCGCCCAGGAACTTGGTGACAGAGCGCATCTTGACCTCGTAGTCATGGGTATCGGTCCCGGGACGGAACTTGATCTCCTTGATCTCGATGATCTTCTGCTTCTTGCGCGCCTCGGCCTCTTTCTTCTGGGTCTCGTACTTGTACTTGCCGAAATCCATGATCTTGCAGACCGGCGGCGCGGCATTCGGCGAAATCTCGACGAGGTCGAGGCCGACCTCCTCGGCATGACCCAGGGCGCGTTCCGGGGTCATGACGCCCAGGTTCTCGCCGTCTGCGCCGATCACGCGGATCTCGGGGGCGCGGATGCGGCCGTTGATCCTGGGGCCGGTCTCTCGCACCGGCGGGGCGTTGTGGGGTCTGCGTCCTATGGTGTTCGGTCCTTTGATGGTTGTCGCGCGCAAAATACGGAAGGCGGCGCGGGGTTTCAACCGAATTCCCGGCAATCGCCCGCCAATGGTGCGGCAATCGGGGGTGCAGGGGTTCCACTTGCCCCCCATATGTGGTGAACGCCCGCGCAAGGGGCGTGCGGCTCCATTGTACGGAAGGAAGAACAAGGATGAACAGAACCGTTGCAATCGTGGCACTGCTGATCGTGCTGGCGGGTGGTGGCTACTGGTACTGGAGCGACCAGCAGGCGCAACAGGCGGCCACTCAGGCCGCCGCCGAGGCGCAGGCCGCCGCCGAGCGTGCCGCGGCCGAGGCCGCTGCCGCCGAGGCGGCTGCCGCGGAAGCCGCGGCCGAGGCACAGCGTCAGGCCGAGGAAGAAGCGCGCGAGGCCGAACGTCAGGCGGCCGAGGCAGCGGCGGCGGCCGAAGCCGCGGCAGCCGAGGACGCGGCGGCAGCGGCACAGGCGGCCGAATCCGTGGCGGACGAGGCAGCCGCGGCGGCCCAGGCCGCGCAGGAGGCCGCGGAAGGTGCCGCGGATGCGGCCCAGGGGGCCGCGGATGCCGTGCAGGGCATGGTCGAGGAACAGGCCGCTGCCGCCGCCGAGGCCGCGGATGCCGCCGCCGAACGGCTGCAGGCGTTCAATGCCGAGACCTTCGACTATGACACCGTCGTGCAGGCGATCGACGAGTCCGACCTCGACGAGACCCGAAAGACGGTGCTGAAGACCGCCCTGAACGCGGCGCGCAATGTGCCCGGGATGCTGGAAAACGCCCTGGCCGAAGTCCGCACCGCGCTGGGAATGTGACCGGCTGGCACCGCGCGGGGACCAGTCCTCGCGCGGTGCCGCGCCCGGCCACGGCGCACGAACCGCCGCGCCGGACCCTAGCCGAACAGCCGGTCGCCCTGTTCGTCGATCATCTGGCGCGCCTTGTTGACCGATGTGGTGGCCGCCACGCCCTCGTCCTCCAGCGTATCGGCGCGGATCAGCGTGTGCGTCCGGGTCTCGCCGTCGATGTCCTTGGACAGATGGGCGCGGACGCGGAACCGCGACCCCTCGCGCTGGGGATCGGGGG
>CAYYOE010000173.1:0-3239 GCA_964473055.1 uncultured Rhodobacterales bacterium
GCCACGATCGGCATCTACGCCTTCATCGGGATCATGTCCCGCACGGCGCAGGTGTCGGAATACTACGTTGCCGGGCGCTCGGTGCCCGCTGTCTACAACGGCATGGCCACGGGCGCGGACTGGATGTCCGGCGCGTCCTTCGTGGGCATGGCGGGCACGCTGTTCGTGCTGGGCTACGACGGCCTTGCCTTCGTGCTGGGCTGGACCGGCGGCTATGTGCTGGTGGCGGTGCTTCTGGCCCCCTACCTGCGCAAGTTCGGCGCCTACACCGTGCCTGACTTCCTGGGCACGCGGTACGGCGGCAACATGGCGCGCTTCGTCGGCATCATCGTGCTGTTCGCCTGTTCGTTCACCTACATCACCGCGCAGGTCTATGCCTCGGGCATCATCGCCTCGCAGTTCCTCGGGATCCCCTTCGAATGGGCGGTGTTCGCGGGCCTTGCGGGCATTCTGGTGTGCTCGATGCTGGGCGGCATGAAGGCGGTGACCTGGACGCAGGTGGCGCAGTACATCGTGCTGATCGTGGCCTATCTGCTGCCGGCCATCTGGATGTCGACGGTTCTGACCGGCATTCCGATCCCGCAGCTGACCTACGGTTCGGCCCTGTCGCAGATCGCCGAATACGAAACCCTGCTGGAAGTCGCCCGCACCCATGTGGCGCCGTTCCAGACCTATCGTCCGCTGGACTTCTTCGCGCTGATCTTCTGTCTGATGGTCGGCACGGCGTCGCTCCCGCACATCCTGATGCGCTTCTTCACCACCCCCACGGTGCGTGAGGCGCGCAAGTCGGTCGGCTGGTCGCTGTTCTTCATCTTCCTGCTCTACTTCACGGCGCCGGCCTACGCGGCGTTCTCGAAGATGAACCTGATGGAACTGTTCGCGAGCTCCGAAGGGTTGCAGCTTGCCTATACGGCCGTCCCGCAGTGGATGCTCGATTGGGGTGCGATCCAGGGCCACCAGCTGGTGACGATCTGCGGCGCGGATGCGAAGTCGCTCCAGATCATCATCGATGCCTGCACGGCGAAGGGCTTCGAGACCGGCTTCCCCTACGGTGAGTTGCGGCTCAACAACGACATGATCGTGCTTTCGACCCCGTCGATTGCCGGCATGCCGATCTGGGTCGTGGGTCTTGTGGGCGCGGGCGGCTTTGCCGCGGCGTTGTCCACGGCAGACGGCCTGCTGCTCGCCATCGCCAACGCGCTGTCGCATGACATCTACTACAAGATGATCGACCCCAAGGCCGACAGCAAGCGTCGCCTGATGGTCGCCAAGATCCTCCTTGTGGTGGTTGCCCTCGCGGCGGCGATGCTGGCGCGGACCAAGCCATCGGACATCCTGTCGATGGTGGCCTGGGCCTTCTCGATCGCCGGTGCGGGTCTGTTCGCGCCGCTGGTGCTGGGGGTCTGGTGGAAGCGCACGACGAATGCCGGGGCGATCCTCGGCATGATCGCGGGCTTCGGCATGACGATGTTCTACCTGATCGGCAACGTCTACGGCTTCGACTTCGTGAAGGGGACCGGCGACGAGTTCACCTGGTTCGGCATCGCGGCGATCTCTTCGGGGATCTTCGGGATCCCGGTGGCCTTCATCGTGACCTATGTGGTCAGTTTGATGACACCGGCGCCAAGTCAGGAGATGCAGGACTTCGTCGATCGGCTTCGATTGCCGAAGGGCGGCCAGATGATCCAGCAGACGCACTGACGCCTGCGGGACGAAACCATCGCGCAGGGCCTTCGGGCCCTGCGCTTTTTTGTCGGAGAGGACCGAGACATGTCCAGCCTTGCCCTGCGCGGCCTTCTGATCATGGCAGGCAGCTACCTGCTGATCGTGATCTTCTTCATGCTGAACGGCCTGCCCGCCACCTTCGCGGTCTACCTCGGGGGCACCTACGCCCTGACGGCGCTGACCTCGTTCCTGCTGGCGCGCGGCATTCTGGAATTCTTCGTGTCCTTCGACCGTGACGCCGCCTTCTTCGTCGTCATGCGGCGCTTGACCGACCCGCTGATCGCGCTGGTCGCCCCGATCACGCCCGGTTTCCTGGTGCCCTTCGCCACATCGCTGTTTGCCGCCTTCCTGTATTTCTTCCTGAAGCTTTTCCTGTTCGGCGACGGGTATCTGGGCGTTCCACCGCTGTTCATTCTGGCCTACCTGATCCTGATGTCGCTTTTTTGAGCGCGGCAGGGGCTGGCCGGGCCGCGATTCATGCTATCTTGGGGATGGTCTGCAAGGGATCGGACCATGGACCGGATCACGGAACTTGCCCGCCTGTCGGTGCTGCGGGCCTCTGGCTTTGCCGGGATCGCCATCATGATGGTGATCATGGGCTCGCTCGGCGACCCTGCTGCGGCGTTCCGCTACGGGGCGGGGTGCCTTTTGGTCCTGTCTGCCGCCATGGGGTTTTATGGCTATCGCTATCCGCGACGCCGACGGATCGAGGAAACCGAGGTCTGGATCATGCTTGGCGCCGACGAGCGCCCGGAAAAGCACGTCGCCCGGCAACTGATCATCGCGGCCATGCGCGACCAGCTGCTAGAGAAATCGTTGATCTGGGCGTCCGTGGCGCTGCTGTTCCTGGGGATCTCGGTCCTGCTTTCGATCCTGCTTCCGATCGTTTTCGATCCGCTGCCCTGACGTCGGCCCCTTGCGCCGAAAGGGGCGTGGCAGCCGCGGCCATCAGCGGCGCGGCAGGGATCGAAGCGCAGTCGCCTCGTCCTCGCGGGTGAGCGGATCGCCCATGCCGGAAATCTCGATCCAGACTTCCAGCGCCTCGATCGACGAGGCGGGGGCATATCCGCCGGTATTGGCAGGCGCGGCCAGGGCAAAGCGGACATTCCAGGCCAACCCGTCGTGGCAGGCGACAGACACCAGCGTGTCGCCCGGATCGCCCGTGACCTCGAATTCGCGGCAGAAGGTGCCGTCGGGGTCGCGGAAGCTGGCGACCGCGGCGATTTCAGCCCCGTCGGGCAGGGCGCGGCGCTGGCCCGACGCAAGCTCGGCCAAGGCCGCGCCCAGACCGGGTGCAGCCAGGGCGGCGATGCCGGGGGCGGTATCCGCCGGTGTCGTCGTTCCAAGCCTCGCGCCCGACCAGAGGCCGACCGCAAGGGCAAGGCTGGCCGCCAGCGCGGCGGGCCAGAACACCGGCCGCCGCGGGACAATGCGTGCGACCTTCGGCGTGCGCGCCGCGTCCGGTTCGGCCGGCCGGGTCGCGGCCAGCGTGGCACGGATGCGGTCGGCCAGCG
>CAYYOE010000173.1:3339-6838 GCA_964473055.1 uncultured Rhodobacterales bacterium
GTCGGCCAGCGGGTCGGGCACCGGTTCGGGCAGACGGTGCGCGGCGAGGGCGGCGCGGGTGCGACGGAACATGTCGATCCGCGCAGCGATGGCAGGATCGGCGGCGGCCAGGGCCGCGACCTTTGCCGCGCTCTCGGGGCCAAGTTCCCCGTCGGCATAAGCCATCAGCGTTTCGTCATCCATCTTCGTTACCCCGGCAATTCCCGTCCCGTCGCCCCGAATACGCAGCACACGTCATTCTATTCCCAACCTGCCTGCCAGCGCCGCACGGGCGCGGGCCAGGCGGCTCATCACCGTGCCCTTCGGCACGCCCATCACCTCGGCCGCCTCGGCATAGCTCATCTCTTCCAGACAGATCAGCGTCAGCACCTCGCGGTGGTCCTCGGACAAGTCGGCCATGGCCGTCAGCACGCTGTCGACCATCAGCCGCCGCTCGGTCTCGCCGCCGTCGGTCACGGCGGCCTCGGGCGTGTCGTGGATGTCCACGGAGACGCCCCGGATGCGCGCACGCCGGGTCATGTCGATCCAGGCGTTCTTCAGGATCCGGAACGTCCAGGCGTCCAGCCGCGCCGCCGGATCGTAGCGATCGCGCGCCATCAGGGCCCGTTCGACCGTGATCTGCACCAGATCGTCGGCCACGTCGCTCGCGCGTGCCAGCGACAGCGCAAACCGGCGCAGGTTCGGCAGGATGGCGATAAGGTCGTCTGCGAATCTGTCCTGCATCGGGTCCGTTACGGCTCGTTCGTGCTGTTTACGCGTCGCGCGAGGGAATATTCCGCGGAGACAGGCGTATCCGTCTCGAGGCCCGGTTGCGAGGGGGGACGGACAACGGAGACACGCCCGTCCGATCCCGAGACCGGACGGCAAGGGAAGGACAGGTGATGGTGGACTGGGCGCGGATGATGCGGACGCTGATCGTGCTGGCCCTGCTCGTCGGGGGGGCGCCGCTGATCGACGATCGCCTGGGCGTTGCCGGCGCGGCCTGGGCGCAGGACGACGACGACGATGATGATGGCGGTGGCAGCAATGACGACGACGATGACGACGACGACGACGACGATGATGGCCCGCGTGGCGGCGGATCCTCGGGCGGCGATGGCGGGCCGGTTGTAGGCGGTGGCGGTGGCGGGGACCTTCTTGCGCCCTTGCGCCGGTTCCTGACGCCGGCACCTGCCCCCGCCCCGCGCGCGCCCACCCGCGCGCCGCAGCCCCCGGCCGTCGCCGCCGGGGCCGAGATCGTGGCAAGCGGCCTGGACGCGACGGCGCTTGGCCTGCTGGTCGGGCGCGGCTACCGGGTGATCGAGGAGCGCGCTGGGCCGGACCGGACGCTTTACCGTCTGGCGGTTCCCGCCGGGTTGCCGCTTGACGCCGCCCGGGACGAGGTGCGCGCGCAACCCGGCGCCACGGCGGACCTCAATCACTTCTACCGCGCCGAACAGGGCGGAGCGGATGCCATCTGCACGGTGTCGCCCTGTCCCGCCCGCACGGTCATCGGCTGGCCGGAGATACCCGCTCGCGTCGGGGTCTGCGGGCAGGGGGTGCCCCTGGGAATGGTCGATACCGGGATCAACGAAGGCCACGACACGTTCCGGGGCGCGTCGATCCAGGTTGCCCGGCTGACGGGCGAGGGGTTGAACCCGGCGACCGCAGTTCATGGAACGGCGGTCGCGGCGCTGTTCGTGGGCGATCCGGACAGCCGGTCACCGGGCCTGATCCCCGGCGCGCGGCTGTATGCCGTCGATGCGTTTCACCGGGCGGGCACGGACGAGCGGGCGGATGCCTTCACGCTGGTCTCGGCGCTTGATCTGCTGGCGGAACAGGGCGTGCGGGTGATCAACCTGTCGCTGGCCGGCCCGCCGAATGTGGTCCTGGAACAGAAGGTTGTCGACCTGGCGCAGGCCAGGGACATCCTGCTGGTGGCGGCCGCCGGGAATGCCGGGCCGGCCGCAGAGCCGCAGTATCCGGCCGCCTACCCGGATGTGCTGGCGGTGACAGCGGTGGATCGCCGGGGCGAACCCTGGCGCCGCGCCGCGCGCGGGCCCCATGTGGAACTGGCCGCCCCGGGCGTCGATGTCTGGACCGCGGCCTCGATCCGCGGCGCGCGCACCAAGACAGGCACGTCCTTCGCGGCGCCCTTCGTATCCGCCGCTGCCGCGCTGCTGCGCGACCGCTTTCCCGACATGACGGCGGAAGACGTGCGCAAGCAACTGGTTGCCTCGGCAGCCGATCTGGGGCCGCCCGGCCTGGACGAGACTTTCGGCGCGGGGCTGCTGACGCCCCTCGGCCTGTGCGAGTGATGACCCGGCCTTGCCCCTCTTCCGCAAGGATGTGACACCCGTCCTGACCTTCACCTGCGCGCGCAAGGACGAAGGCGTGATCGCGCCGCCTGTGCCCGCGCGATCCTATACCCCCGACTGGTTCCGCCGCCTTCCCGCAGTGGACGAGACGCGCGTGTCCCCTACCGATACCGGGCTGACGGTCAAGCGCTGCATGCCGTTTCTCGACGCCATGCACACCGGATGGCTGATCCCGATGCCTGCCACGGTGCAGTTGAAGATCTCGGACGGGGGGCGCCAGGTAGATGCGGGATGGGAATTCGACCGCCCGCTGGTCGCCAATCACGGGATGCATCAGGTGCGTGGAAATCCCATCGGCCACGACCGCCCGCCGATGAAGTTCCTGAACTACTGGACGATCCGCACGCCGCACGGCTGGAGCTGCCTGTTCCTCGATCCGCTGAACCGCCCGAACGGGATCTTCCAGATCGTGGCGGGCATCGTCGATACGGACAGCTACCGCACGCCGGTCCATTTTCCCTTCTTTGCCACGGGTTGCGACGGCCTGCACGAGATCGCCAAGGGCTCGCCCATGGTGCAGGTGATCCCGTTCCGTCGCGACACCACGCAGATCGAGGCGGATATCCGGTCCGAGACCGAGGCCGAAGCCGAGGATCGCGACAGGATACGTCGTCTGACCGATACCGCGCCGGGATGGTACCGCGCGACCGCGCGGGCGAAGCGCTAGGGGTCGCCCCTTGGCAGACGGTGACTGACGAGGACTTCGGGCGTGTGGCGGGCCTGGGACTGCATGCCGCCTGAACGCAGCACCCCGCCCGGAACAGCCGCGAGAGCCGCGCGGCCGGCGGCTTTGTCAGCGCCAACGCGCGTACAGGGGTCGTCCTGACCCTATGCCCGAATGTGCAGACCACCGGCGGAATGGCGGCTGTCTGCGGACATCCCATGCCCTTCCGTCAAGCCTTGACCGTTCGGCAGGGGCGCACAGCAATTCTTCGCATCAAACTCGATAGAGACCGCGCCGAGAAAGCAAGGGCCCCGTAGCCGGGCCGCGGCGCATGTTTGCCATCGCCATGCCGCCGGGCGTGAGCCAACGGGAAAGGGGCGCCGGTGGTCCGGCGCCCCTCAGGTTCCAGATTGGTCAGGGCCGATCAGTCGTCGTCGTCGTTCGAGTTGGACGAGCTGTTCGAGCTGGAGTTGGACGA
>CAYYOE010000174.1:0-6833 GCA_964473055.1 uncultured Rhodobacterales bacterium
AAAAGTCCTCGGTATGTTCGGCGCGGAACCAGGTGATGTTGCCGATCTCGCCCGAGGCGACCAGGTGACGCGCGAACTGGCTGGCGGGGGTGCGGATGTAGTTGAAGCCCACCATGTTGGCGCAGCCCGATGCCGCGGCCGCCGCGACCATGGCGCGGCTGTCGTCCAGCGTCGCGCCCAGCGGCTTTTCGCAGAACACCGGCTTGCCGCGGGCGAAGGCCGCCTCGGCGATGGCGCGGTGGGTGGACTGGGGCGTCGCGATCACCACGGCCTCGACGGCCGGGTCGTCGACCAGCACGCGCCAGTCGTGGGTTGCCCGGCGAAAGCCATAGGCACGGCGGTAGCGTTCCGCGCTGTCGGGGGTGGTGGCGCAGACCATTTCCAGCCGGGGGCGCAAGGCTGTGTCGAAGACCGCGCCAACGGCCGACATGGCCACGGCATGTGCCTTGCCCATGTAGCCGCCCCCGACGATCCCGACGCCGATTTCGCCCACGCCGATTTCCGCCCGCTTGATTGCAATCGCTTGCAAACGATATCGCGCCCTCTGTCCGCGCGCAAGCCGGGCGCGCGGGGCTTATCAGGTACGGATCACGAAACCTCGGGCGATCTGGCGGCGGACGAGGAAAATCATGACCACCCCCGGCACCAGGGATACGACCGTCATCGCCATGACCAGACCGATGTCGGTCTGAAAGCTGAACAGCGCACGGATCGCCATGGTGATCGGTTTGCCCGCCGTCACGGTCAGGACCTGGGCGAACACGACCTCGACCCAGGAGAAGATGAAACAGAAGAACGCGGTCACGCCGATACCGGGTGCGATGGCCGGGATCAGGTGGCGCACAAAGAAGGACGGCAGCGAATGGCCATCGAGGAACGCGGTCTCGTCAAACTCCTTCGGGACGGCCGAGATGAAGCTGTCGAGAATCCAGATCGCCACGGGCAGGTTGAACAGGCAGTGCACCAGCGCGATCGCGATGGGTGTATTCAGCAGCCCGACCTGCGCAAAGACGATGAACACCGGCAAGGACAGGACCACCGGCGGGGTGACGCGAAAGAGGATCAGCAGGAACAACAGGTGCCGGTCCCCGGTAAACCGCCGACGCGACAGGGCGTAGGCGGCGGGCAGGCCCACGACCAGGCACAGCGCCACGTTCAACAGGACATAGGTGGCCGAGTTCACCAGCGACGACATCAGCGCGGGCGAGGCCCAGATGTTGCGATAGTTCAGCAGCGTCAGGCTGCCACGGGCGATGTCGTCGCGCGGCAAGGTCGAGGTGAAGCTGAGCGCCACGGTCTGCGCCAGCGGCAGCAGGATGAAGGCGGCCAGCATCAGCAGCGCAAGCGCGCGCCAAAGGAACGAACCGGCAGAGGCGGGGCGTTGCCGGATCATGGCGTGTCCCCGGCCCGGTCGTTCTGCCGGATCTTGACGAAGGCCCAGGCGATGGCGGCCACGATCAGGAAATAGACGATCGACCGCGCCGCTGCCGGGCCATAATCAAAGGCCTTGATCTGCTCGCCCAGGTCCAGCGTCAGGAAGGCGGTGGCAAAGTTCGGCCCGCCCGCGTTGATGCCGAACGCCTCGGTATAGATCATCAGGCTGTCCACGGTGCGGAGCAACAGCACGATGGACAGGGCCCCGGCCAGGCGCGGCAGTTCGATGTGCCGCAACACGGACAGGCGCGAAGCGCCATCGATGGCCGCCGCCTGATAGACCGGCGGCGGGATGGCCGACAGACCGGCATAGGCCATGATCGTGACCAGCCCCAGCCAGTGCCAGGTATCCATCGCGACGATAAGGATCCATGTGTGCAACGCGGTGAAGCGGTGGTCAAACCCCACCGCCTCGGCCATGTCTCCCAGCAGGCCCGTGCCCGGCGCGATCAGGCTCAGCCACATCGGCGGGATCAGGTTCCACGGCACGACCAGCGGCAAGGCCACCAGCATCAGCCCGGGCGTGGCGAAGCGCCCGCAGCGGCGCAGCAGCAACGCCACCCCCAGGCCTAGCGGCATCTGGACGCCCAGCACGATGGCCGTGAACAGTAGGCTGCGTCCCAGCGCGCCGTGGAACCGGTCAGACCGGACAAGCTCGCCATACCATTCGAAACCTATCCAGTGGAGGTTCTGGATGCTGAAGATATCGTGGAACGAATAGTTGAGGACCGTGATCAGGGGGATCACCCCGACACCGCCCAGAATCGCCAGGGCCGGCAGGACCAGTAGCCAGGTTCCTGGCGTGTCCCTGCCCGACTGGCGCGCAGTTCCTGGCCGCCCCGTCACACACGCCCCGAATTGACTGTGACATGCAGTCGTGACCGGTCTGTCAGGTAAATGGCCACGAAATACTCGATGGGCCGGTCCCGGTCAGCCCCCGCGACCGATTCCACCCGAAGCGCCGCACGCTCGGGATCCACCTTGAGTTGAGAGGCTTCCTCGGGGGTCAGCGAAACCGCTTCTATCCAGCGCTCCGCGTGACGAAGGATGATCCCGTACTGGCGGGCGAGCGTTTCGTAGAGCGAGCGGTTCTGCAGGTTCAGCCCTTCCAGCCCGGGGACCACACTGGCCGGCATCTTCCATCGGACGATGGCGCGGGGGATGCCGTCCACCAGCATGACCCTGTCGATGGATACGACCGGGTCGCCTTCGGCGATCTTGAGGTAGCTCCGCACGCGCGGGCCTGCCGGGCCGATTGTCTGGCGCAGGATCTGCCGCGAGACGACGCGGTTCTTGTCCGCCAGTTCGCCGGTGAACCCGACTGCTGTGGATACGAAATCCTGCACCTCGCGTCGGGACCGGACGAAGGCGCCCTTTCCCTGAAGCCGGTAGATCAGCCCTTCGTTCACGAGTTGTGACATCGCTTCACGCACCACCGTGCGCGAGACGTTGAACTTGCGGCACAGGTCACCCTCGGACGGCAGGCGGGTATTGGGCTCGAGGCCATGGTCAAGGATCATGGCCGTCAGCGACGATTTCACCATCAGCCACAGTGGCATCCGGTCGGTCGGTGCGCGGTCCGTATCGGGACCAGCACCGGCGTCTGCATCGCCCATTCCCTTCGCTGGCCGAAGCTGTCTCACTGATCCGCCTACGCCTCCTGAACCATGACCGACGGCACCAAGTGGTCCTGTGCCAGTAATTGTTTCGTCAACTTCAGTTCCTTGTGCAAACGCTCGGCAGGCCATGCAAGCGCCTCCGCCACGACCCCGGCGATCTGGTCGAGACGATCTGCAGACAGGCACCCTTCGAACCCCATCAGCGTCCGCCGCAGCACAACGTCCTGCAGACATGTCACACGTTCGGAGCGGCAGATCAGGGCAATTTCGGCAGGGCTGTATTCTGGGAAGTCCGCAAACCGGCGCCGGTCGGCGGATTCCTCCAGGGCTACTTGCCTCGCTCCGCTGCCGTAGCGCGATACAAGGGTCACGCAGCGATCGGGGTGCAGCCCGGTTTCGCGGGCCAGTTCCTCGGTCCAGCGGGCCCTGTCGGTTGGCGAGTATGGCAGGTCGCGGGCGCCGCCGATCTTCAGATCTGCGGTGTCACAGGCACGAGTGCGGTTCTGCATGGCCAGTACCCGGTCCACGACCTGCTCGCCAAAGGCGCGGTAGGTGGTCCATTTCCCGCCCACCAGCACCAGCGTGTCGAAGGGGCGATCGGGAGTCGGGGGGTGGTGATCCAGCCGGTGATCGCGGCTGATCTGGCCGGGCACGTCGGTCTTCTGAAAGGGCAGGGGGCGCACGCCGGCCATGGCAAATACGATTTCGGACCGGTCAAAGGTCTGGTCCGGCAGGACGGGCTTCATCACGTCGAAGATATAGTCGATCTCGGCATCGGTATAGCGTCGGTCATCGGGGTCGTCGGTGCGCACGTCGGTGGTGCCGATATAGACGTGGCGTTCGTCCAACGGCAGGGCGAGGCAGGCGCGGTGGTCGCGCGTCTCGAAGTACAGCATCCGACCGGCCAGCGCGCGGGTCAGGTCGGGCTTGTCCATCACCAGGTGCGTGCCGCGCGTGCCGCCCATCAGGCGCCCATGGAAGCCAAGGTCGGCCTGCACCCTGTCCACCCAGGCCCCGGCGGCATTGATTACGAGGGATGGCCGGATGGTCAGTGTCTCACCGCCTACCCGGTCGACCAAGGCAACAGTGCCGCCATCTTGCTGCCCCGCAGCGACGTAGGGCACGGCCATCGCTTCGGGGCAATCTGCCTCGGCGTCGGCCACGAGTTCCATCACAAGGCGTTCGGGGTGGGTGATTCGTGCATCGTGGTATTCGCCAACGGCGATCACGTCGCGGCCCAGAACCGGCATCTCGGACCTGGCGCGGCGCCCGGACAGCATGCGGTGATTGGGCATCGTCCGGTGCGCCCGCCCAAAGACATCGTAAAGGACAAGGCCCAGCCAGACCGGCACCATGCCCTTCGGTCCCGGCCGTGTGGTCAGCCGCAGGAACCGCGCGACGGCCATCGCCGCGCCGCCGAATCGGGACCACAGTGGCACCCAGATCGGCTGGGGATGCACGATGTGGTGGGCGTTCTTCAGCAGAAGATTGCGTTCAATCAGCGATTCGCGGACCAGACGCGCTTCGCCGGTTTCCAGGTACCGCAGGCCGCCGTGAATCAGGCGCGACGGCGCCGCGCTGGTGCCGGACGAGAAGTCGCCTGCCTCGACCAGAAGGGCGGGGATGCCTTGGGCCGCAAGGTCGCGGAAGACGCCGACACCGTTGATTCCGCCGCCAATGATCAGGGTATGCGGCACCCTTCCGGCCCGGACGGCAGACAACAGTTCTTCCCGTGTGCGCATCGCGTCCTCCCGCGCCGTATCGGGCCAGAATTACAAGGCCTTCTTGTAATTACAAGTGGGCTGTTCAAAACTAGGTGAGCGATGCTGTCCTTTGTTCTGCGCTGCAAGAGAAGTTTCTGCGCTGCGAAAATGACGGTTGCGAAAGAAATCGAACATCAAACGAACAGTCTTGACAGAAAGCCCTGCCGTTGTAGCTTGACTCGTAATGACAAGTGGTCGACCCGCCCCATGCCGGGTCGTTCCAACATGGGAGGGCGACATGGGGGCTTGCGTGATCGGCATCGATGCCGGTGGCACGATGACCAAGGCGGCGCTCTTCGACCTGTCGGGGCGAGAGCTGGCCTGTGCGCGCAGCCGCAACGTGATGATATTCCCGCACGATGGCTGGACCGAGCGCGATGCCGACGCAATGTGGATCGCTGCGACGACAGCCGTACGCGAGGTGCTGGAGCAGAGCGGCACGCGCCCCGCTGATGTGCTGGGCGTGGCGGTGTCGGGCTATGGAAGCGGACTGTACCTGCTCGACCGCGACGGCAATCCGGTGCGCAACGGAATTGTCTCGACCGATGGCCGGGCCGCCGCGATGGTCGCGGGCTGGTATTCCGATGGGCGGGCGTCGGCGCTGCAAGGGGCGGTGCAGCAGTATCCCTGGCCAGGGCAGGCGGCCGCGCTGATCGCCTGGCTGGACCAGCACGAACCCGGGATACGCGAGCGCACCTACCGGGTGTCCTTCTGCAAGGATTTCCTGCGCGCCCGCCTGTGTGGCGACATGTCCACGGATTTCACCGATGCCGGTGCGGCAGGGCTGCTTGACTGCCGCACGGGTGCATATTCCGACGAAGTGCTCAGGTTGCTCGGGCTTGAGGACTGGGCAGACCGCTTGCCCGACATTGGCCCTTCGGACGCCGTCGTCGGCGGCGTCAGCGATGCGGCGGCTGCCCTGACCGGGCTGTTACCGGGCACGCCGGTCGTGCGCGGCACGGTCGACATGTCGGCCTCGGCCCTGGCCTCGGGGATGACCAAGCCCTCGCAGATGAGCGTCGTGGCCGGGACCTTCTCGATCGCGACCACGCTGCACATCGACGCGCCCAAGACCGACACTATCCCGATGCTGCAGTTTCCATATCCGCTGGGCGGCTGGCTGGCAGTGCAGGGGTCGGCCACATCGGCGTCGAATCTGGAGTGGCTGGTCAAGACAGTGCTGGCCCATGGCGGCGCGATCCCGGCCGACGCCGACCTCTATGATACGGTGAACGCCGCCGTGGCGCGCGCGCGGGCCTCGGGCGCGGGCACTGGCGCGATGTTCTTCCCCTATCTCTTCGGCGGACCCGAGGGCGCGCCTGCCGGTCTTGTCGGCATGAACGCGCGAACCGGTTTCGACGAGGTGATGCTGGCGGTGTTCGAGGGCATCGTGTTTGCCCACAAGGCCGATATCGACCGCGCGCTGTCGGGGTCGCATGCAGCGGCCACGGATGTGATCCGTCTGGCAGGCGGCGCCTCGCGCAGCGAGGTCTGGTCGGGGATGTTCGCCGATATCCTGGGCCTGCCGGTCGAGGTGCCCGCCGGGTCGGAGTTCGGGGCGTTGGGTGTGGCGATCTGCGCGGCAGCGGCAACGGGCGCCCACGCGTCACTGGCTGCGGCGCAGGCTGCGATGTCGGGGATCAGCCGGCGGCACGAGGTCGACCCTGTGCGCGGTGCGCGCCATCTGGCCAAGTATTCCCGATATCGCGCGGTGGAACGGGCCTTGTCCGCAGTGGCCTCTCCGGCCGTGGAGGAAGTCGCAGCATGATCGAGTTGCGCGGGATCGGACGGTCGGTGCGGGGGCGCGCGCATATCCACCCCACCGACCTGGTGCTGCAGGACGGCACGATGAACGTCCTGCTGGGCCCCACCCTGTCGGGCAAGACCTCGCTCATGCGGCTGATTGCCGGGCTGGATGCACCGACCCAGGGTCGGATCATCGACAACGGGCAGGACGTGACCGGCATGCGCGTGCAGGACCGCAAGGTGGCAATGGTCTACCAGCAGTTCATCAACT
>CAYYOE010000175.1:0-6787 GCA_964473055.1 uncultured Rhodobacterales bacterium
TCGTAGGCCTGCCGGATCAGCCCTTCGTTGGTGCGCGGGTTGTAGTTGCGGACAAGGGCGATCAGGTCTTCGACGTCGATCATCATGTCCGCCGTGTCAGAGGTACCCGCACCGGATCACGCGCGGGCCCCGCAGGATCATTCGCGACCTTGTGCTTCCATCAGGGCGCGCAGCAGCCGTTCCTCGGACATGTCGTCGTCGCGGGGACGATCGACCTCGGCCCCCATGAGCAGGGCCATCTTGTCTTCCTCGGGCTCGTCCACCTCGATCTGGGTCTGATGGCTGGCGATCATCCGCTCGCGCAGGTCATCGGCCTGCTGCGTTTCTTCGGCGATCTCGCGCAGCGCGACGACCGGGTTCTTGTCGTTGTCCCGGCTCAGCGTGACCGGCGAGCCGGACGTGATCTCGCGGGCGCGATGCGCTGCGAGCATGACCAGCTCGAAGCGGTTCGGAACCTTGTCAACGCAATCTTCGACCGTGACGCGGGCCATCGGCAGTCTCCAGTGCAGGCTTGGGGAGGGACCGGAAGCGCCTATTTATGGTAGAACGCAGGGCTTGACAAGCGCAGTCCCTGCGCCGCGCGGATACAGGCGGCGATGACGCGCGACAACAACGTTGGGAAAGAGGTGCTGACCTATCCATAAAGACAATTGCCGCCGTCCGGGCTTTGTCCTAATCCGGGTTGCCCACGTCGCTGATGCGCCACTCACGCATCGTCAATGGCGGCATCGAGGCTTCTGACCTGATTAAGCAAGGAAAGATTATGTTCTACCGAGACGAACGGCTGGCGCTGTTCATCGACGGTGCGAACCTCTACGCGGCGGCGAGGTCGCTTGGGTTCGACATCGACTACAAGCTGTTGCGGCAGGAGTTCATGCGTCGCGGCAAACTGATCCGCGCCTTCTACTACACCGCGCTGCTGGAAACCGAGGACTATTCGCCCATTCGCCCGCTTGTGGACTGGCTGCACTACAACGGCTACGCCATGCGCACCAAGCCCGCACGCGAATACACCGACAGCCAGGGACGGCGGAAGGTGAAGGGCAACATGGACATCGAGCTGGCCGTGGACGCGATGGAACTCGCGCCCCGAGTCGATCATGTGGTTCTTTTCTCCGGCGACGGCGATTTTCGCCCGCTGATCGAAAGCCTGCAGCGGCAGGGCGTGCGGGTCTCGGTCTGCTCCACGATCCGCAGCCAGCCTCCCATGATCGCGGACGAGTTGCGCCGCCAGGCCGACAATTTCATCGAACTTGACGAATTGAAGGACGTCATCGGCCGTCCGCCGCGCGAACCACGCGAGCCGGGGTTCGAACGCGAGGGATTCCGCCGCGGGCCTTCGGCTTCGGAACCTGATTCGGACGAACCACAGTCCGACTGACAGACTTGCGCGGTCTGGGCACAGCGGTCTCGACACCCGGCGCGGGGGCGCTTACCTCTGGCCGTGGAGGATCCGCACGATGTCGAAACCGCCGCTGACACTGTACCTGGCCGCCCCGCGCGGGTTCTGCGCGGGTGTGGACCGGGCGATCAAGATCGTGGAACTGGCGCTGCAACGTTGGGGCGCGCCGGTCTATGTACGGCACGAGATCGTGCACAACCGCTATGTCGTGGACGGACTGCGCGCCAAGGGCGCGGTGTTCGTCGAGGAACTGGACGACTGTCCCCCCGATCGTCCGGTCGTCTTTTCCGCCCATGGCGTGCCGAAATCCGTGCCCGCCGAAGCCGAGGCGCGGAAGATGCTGTATGTGGATGCCACCTGTCCGCTGGTAACGAAGGTGCATAACGAGGCCGCGCGCCACCACGCAAACGGGTTGCAGATGGTGATGATCGGGCACGATGGCCACCCGGAAACCGTCGGCACCATGGGCCAGTTGCCACCGGGCGCCGTGATCCTTGTCGAGACGGTCGAGGACGTGGCGCGGATCGAACCGCGCGACCCCGGCAAGCTGGCCTTCATCACTCAGACGACGCTGTCCGTCGATGACACCGCCGAAATCGTCGCGGCCCTCAAGGCGCGATTCCCGACCATCGTGGGACCGGGCAAGGAAGATATCTGCTACGCCACCACGAACCGGCAGGAAGCGGTCAAGGCCATTGCCGAACGGATCGACGCGCTGCTGGTGATCGGGGCGCCAAACTCGTCGAACTCGAAGCGGCTGGTCGAAGTGGGGTCCAGGGCCGGGTGCCCCTATGCGCAACTGGTGCAACGGGCGGGTGACATCGACTGGCGCGCGCTGGCAACCATCCGGTCGGTGGGCATCACCGCCGGGGCAAGCGCGCCCGAGGAGCTGGTCAACGAGGTGATCGACGCCTTCCGCGACCGGTTCGACGTGACGGTTGACCTGGTGGAAACGGCGGTGGAGACGGTGGAATTCAAGGTGCCCAAGGTCCTAAGGGAACCCGCGTGACAGGATGGACGGCTGGCTGTCCTGCGTTGGCCGGATCGACACCCTGCACCGGGCCAGCGCCACCTGCTCGCTGATCGGCCTGCCCGCCGATATGGGCGCGGCGCTGGCGACAGGCTTGCCCGATGCCTGAGGTCCTGCGCACCACCCTTGCCCGACTGACGGGAAACGCGATCGTGCTGTTCGCCTGGCTGCTGACCGCTGTGCGCGGCGTCTGGCAGGGCGTGGCACCCGAGAAGGGGCCGCAACGCGTCTATTTCGCAAACCACACGTCGAACGGGGATTTCGTGCTGCTCTGGGCCGTGCTGCCGCCTCGCCTGCGCCGCCAGACCCGGCCCGTCGCCGCGCTTGACTACTGGCTGGAAACGCCCCTGCGGCGCTTCATCGGGTGCGACGTGTTCCGCGCCGTGCTGATCGACCGCCGCCCCGAGGAACGGGCCGAGGACCCGATGGCCGCAATCCTCGCCGCACTCGACGGCGGCGCTTCGCTGATCCTGTTTCCGGAAGGCAAGCGCAACATGGGTGAGGACCCGCTGCTGCCCTTCAAGTCGGGCATCTACAACATCTCGACAGCACGCCCCGAGGTGGACCTGGTGCCCACCTGGATCGAGAACCTCAACCACGTCCTGCCCAAGGGCCAGGTGGTGCCCGTGCCGCTTCTGTGCACCGTCACCTTCGGCGCGCCCCTGCGGACCGAGCCCGGCGAGGACCGCCATGCCTTCCTCGATCGCGCCCGCGCAGCGCTGCTGGCACTTGCCCCCGAAAGGCCCGCGCCATGACCTCTGCCACCGCGGATTTCCTTCGCATTCTGGCGGGAATAGGGTCGCTTCTGGTGGTCGCCACGCTGGTCGGGCAGGGACTGCGCGCGCTCAAGGGCGAATCCGACACGATCCTGAACCTGAACGCCCGGATCGCGGCCTGGTGGGGGATGGTGGGCCTTCTGGCCATCGCGTTCCTCGCCGGCAAGGCGGGCGTCGTGATCCTGTTCGCGCTTCTGTCCTTTGCCGCCCTGCGCGAATTCGTGACGCTCACCACCCGCCGCACCGCAGATCACTGGGCCATCGCGGCGGCCTTCTTCGTGGTGCTGCCTGCGCAATACTGGCTGGTCTGGACCGACTGGTACGGCCTCTATTCCATCTTCATTCCGGTCTATGCCTTCCTTGCGCTGCCGGTGATTTCCGTCCTTCAGGGCGATACCCGGCAGATGTTTGTCCGGATGTCCGAACTGCAATGGGCACTGATGATCTGCGTCTATTGCGCCAGCCATGTGCCCGCGCTGCTATATCTGCAGATCGAGGGGTTCGACGGGCGTGGCGTGCTGCTCATCGCCTTCCTGATCGTGGTCGTGCAGATCTCGGACGTGGCGCAATACGTCTGGGGCAAGCTCGCGGGCCGACGCAAGGTCGCGCCCAGCTTGTCGCCGTCGAAGACCTGGGAAGGACTGGTCGGCGGCGTCGCCACGGCCACGCTCGTCGGAACCGGCCTGTGGTGGATCACGCCCTTTGCGCCCTGGCAGGCGGCGCTGATGTCGCTCGCCATCTGCCTGGCCGGGTTCTTCGGCGGATTGGTCATGTCGGCGATCAAGCGCGACCGGGGGGTGAAGGACTGGGGCCACCTGATCGCCGGACACGGCGGCTTCGTGGACCGGCTCGATTCCGTCGTCTTCGCCGCGCCGATCTTCTTCCACCTCACCCGCTTCTTCTGGTCCGCCACATGACCGATTCCACGCCCGAACCCGGCCCCGAACATGGGTCCGAACGCCGCCCCCTGAAATCCCGCGGCACCCGCTGGGCCGCCCGATTGACCGATGCCCTGGTCGACCGCCGCGTGCCGCCGAACCTGATCAGCCAGGCCAGTGTCGCCTGCGCGGCGCTCGCGGGGCTGTGTTTCTGGGGCGCGACCGCCGTTCCGGTGCCGTTCCTGATCCTTGCTGCTGCCTGCGTGCAGCTACGACTGCTTTGCAACCTGCTCGACGGCATGGTGGCGGTCGAGGGCGGCATGGGCGCGCCCGACGGCGCCTTCTGGAACGAGGTGCCGGACCGGGCGGCGGATGTGCTGATCCTTGCCGGTGTCGGTATCGCCGCGGGGTCGCTGTCGCTCGGGCTGCTCGCCGGCGCGCTGGCCATCGCCACCGCCTACCTGCGAGAATTCGGACGTGCGCAGGGCATGGGGGCCGACTATTCCGGCCCCATGGCCAAGCCGCATCGGATGGCGACAGTGACGGCGGGGGCACTGGCGGCAGCGGTCGAGGCACTGGTCTTCGGCACCACCTGGGCCGTGGTCATCGCACTGTTTGTCGTCATCCTCGGCACTGCGGTCACGATCTGGCGCCGCTCGGCCCGCATCCTGCAAGGCCTGTCACAACGCGGCTGACCACGCCCCCTTGCCGACGGCCAACCCTTCCCCCACAACCCCGTCCATGAAGAAGATCCCGACATCCGCGCTGGTCCTCGGCCTCGCCGGGCTGATCCCCTTCCTCTGGGGCGCCCTGACGCTGGCCGTCCCGGGCCTCGCCGACTGGGGCACCCGCACGCTCGGCCCGCGTTTTGTCGGGCCCTTTGTTCAACTGGCCTACGGCATCGTGATCCTGTCCTTCATGTCGGGTGTGCTCTGGGGCTTCGCCACCCGTGCCTCGGGCACCTCCGCCGCCACCGGGTACGCCCTGTCGGTGATCCCTGCGCTCTGGGCCTTCTTCATGGTGGGCGGCGGGCCGGTCTCGGCCGCCACGAACCTGATCTACGGCTTCGCGGGCCTCCTGCTGCTCGACTGGGCCTTCTGGCGGCAGGGGCTGGCGCCCGCCTGGTGGATGCGCCTGCGCCTGATCCTGACCGCGGGTGCGGTCGCCGTTCTGGGATACACCGCCTATGCCTGAGCTTTTCGCCTATACCGACGGGGCCTGCAGCGGGAACCCTGGCCCCGGCGGCTGGGGCGCGCTGCTGATCGCACGGGACGGCGACACGACGCTGCGCGAGCGTGAACTTTTGGGCGGCGAGCCGCTTACCACCAATAACCGCATGGAACTGATGGCTGCGATCCACGCGCTGGAGGCGCTGGAACGGCCCGCGTCCCTGACCCTCGTGACCGACTCGGCCTATGTGAAGAACGGCGTGACCACCTGGATCCACGGCTGGAAACGGAATGGCTGGCGCACCGCCGACGGCAAGCCGGTAAAGAACGTCGAGCTCTGGCAGCGCCTGGACGTGGCACAGGCGCGCCACAAGGTGGACTGGCGCTGGGTCAAGGGCCACGCTGGCCACCCGGAGAACGAACGCGCCGATGCGCTGGCCCGCGCAGGAATGGCTCCGCACAAGCCGGGAAACGGAACGGGGAACGGCCAATGACCATCCTCCCCGCGCTCGATTTCGCCGCCGTCTTCGTCTTCGCCATTGCGGGCGCGCTGACCGCCAGCCGCGCGCAGCTCGACATCGTGGGCTTCGTCTTCATCGCCAGTCTCACCGCAGTCGGCGGCGGCACCGTGCGTGACCTTCTGCTCGACCGCCCGGTGTTCTGGATGGCCGACCCCCGTTACCTCGGCGTCGCCGCCGCCGCCGCGGTGATCGTGTTCTTCACCGCGCACCTCGTGGAAAGCCGCTACCGCACGCTACTCTGGTTCGACGCCGCGGCGCTGGCCGTGGCCGTGCCCGCCGGTGTCGCTGCCGCCGCCGGCACCGGGCAACCTGCCTCGATCGTGCTGCTGATGGGCATTGTCACCGGCTGCCTCGGCGGCCTCATGCGCGACGTCGTGTGCAACGAGGTGCCCCTGGTGCTGAAACAGGGCGAACTCTACGTCACCTGTGCCTTTGCGGGCGCGGCCACGGCGCTGGCGGTCCTTGCCGCCACCGGCCAGCCCCTGCCCGCGCTGATCGCCTGCGCCACCATCACCTTCGCCACGCGGGCGGGCAGCCTGGCCCTCGGCTGGAGGCTGCCGGTCTACAAGGCCCGCCCGCCACGGCAATACTGACCCTCCCCTTCGATATGGTCCAAATATCCTGCGGGGAGCGCGAGGGGTGCAAAACCCCTCGCTCCCGACCGCGCCGCCCGCTATCACGCCCGAAACCCGGGAGACCCGCCATGAAACGCCCGCGCATCACCCCCGAGGAAGCCCTGCGCTTCCACATGGAACCCCGTCCCGGCAAGTTCGATGTGGTGGCCAGCGTCCCCATGGCCACCCAGCGCGACCTCAGCCTCGCCTATTCCCCCGGCGTCGCCGTCCCGGTCGAGGCCATCGCGGCCCGCCCGGAAACCGCCTATGACTACACGGTCAAGGGCAACCTCGTCGCCGTCGTCTCGAACGGCACGGCGATCCTCGGCCTTGGCAACCTCGGCGCGCTGGCGTCCAAGCCGGTGATGGAAGGCAAGGCGGTGCTCTTCAAGCGCTT
>CAYYOE010000176.1:0-6752 GCA_964473055.1 uncultured Rhodobacterales bacterium
ATCATCCCGTGGAACCAGGACCAGGCGACGTTCCTCGTGAACGCGCTGCAGCCGGCCGAGGTGTCCAAGGTCGTCATCGACGAGGAAGCCGGCAAGATCGAGGTGGTGGTGCCCGACGAACAGCTGTCGCTGGCCATCGGGCGGCGCGGGCAGAACGTGCGGCTGGCCAGCCAGCTGACCGGCCTCGACATCGACATCATGACCGAGGCGCAGGAAAGCGAACGCCGCCAGGCCGAGTTCGCGGAACGCACCCAGCTGTTCATGGACTCGCTGGACCTGGACGAATTCTTTGCCCAGCTGATCGTGGCCGAGGGCTTCACCAACCTCGACGAGGTCGCCTATGTCGACCTGGACGAGTTGATGACCATCGAGGGAATCGACGAGTCGACGGCGGCCGAACTTCAGGCGCGCGCGCGTGACTATCTGGAAGCCAAGGCCAAGGCCGCGCTGGATGCCGCCCGCGCGCTGGGCGTCGAGGACAGCCTGATCGAGTTCGAAGGACTGACGCCCCAGATGATCGAGGCGCTGGCCAAGGATGGCATCAAGACGCTGGAGGATTTCGCTACCTGTGCCGACTGGGAACTGGCCGGCGGCTGGACCACCGTGGATGGCGAGCGGGTCAAGGACGACGGCTTGCTGGAGCCCTTCGAAGTCAGCCTGGAAGAGGCGCAGACCCTGATCATGACCGCGCGGGTCATGCTGGGCTGGGTCGACCCGAGCGAACTGGAAGCCGAAACCGACGAGTCGGAGGCGGTCGACGGCGACGAGGAGACAGAGGACTGAGCGCGCTGGGAGAGCCGGACATGACCCGTGGCGGTCGCGACGACGATACCGAAGGACCAGAGCGGCGGTGCATCGTTTCGGGCGAAAGCGGGCCGAAACAGGGTCTGATCCGCTTCGTCGCGGGCCCTGACGGGTCGGTCGTGCCGGATGTGGCCGCAAAGCTGCCGGGGCGTGGTGTCTATGTGACGGCAACCCGCGCGGCGCTGGACAAGGCGGCGGCCAAGGGCCTGTTCGCGCGTGGTTTGAAGCAGCCGGTCACCTTGCCCGACGGTTTGGCCGACATGGTCGAACGCCAGCTGGCCGACCGGGTCGTCGCGCATGTGGCGCTGGCCCGCAAGGCCGGACGCGCAGTCTGCGGGTTCGAGAAGGTGCGCGATGCGCTTGCCAAAGGCGGTGTCCGGGTTCTGATGCAGGCCACCGACGGGTCCGTGCGTGGCAAGTCCAAGCTGTGGACGCCCACGGGTGCCCGTTATTTTGCTGTGCTGACAGCGGCGGAATTGGGTTTGTCCTTCGGGCGGGAACATGCGATACACGCGGCGCTCGCGGCTGGCGGACTCGCAGAACGTGTTGTAGAGGACGCCGCGCGGCTCTCGGGCCTTCGCGCAGAGATGGGGGGTGGCGATCCGGCCGCCCGAAAGGACTGATAGAACCTTATGAACGATTCTGACGGCAAGAAGACGCTGGGGCTTCGTGGCCCGGGGGCACGCCCCGGGAGCGTGAAGCAGAGCTTCAGCCATGGCCGCACGAAAAACGTCGTTGTCGAGACGAAGCGCAAGAAGCTTGTCGTTGTGAAGCCCGCAGCGGGCACGCCAACCGGCAAGCCAGGCGGCGGACAAGTCGGCGGAGACCCGTCGCGGCGCCCTGCTGGGATCTCGGAAGCCGAACTGGAGCGGCGCATCAGCGCAGTCCAGGCCGCCCGTGCGCGTGAGGCCGACGAGGCCGAGGCCCGTGCCGCCGACGAGCGCCAGCGCGAGGCCGAACGTGCCGAGCGCCGTGCCGAGGCCGAGGCCAAGGAACGCGAAGAGCTGGAACACGCCGAACTCATGCGGCTGAAGGCCGAGGAAGAGGCGAAGAAGGTTCGCGATGCGGAAGTGCGCGCTGCCCGCAAGCCCGAGGCGGCGCCCGCCGCACCGGTCGTGCCGGGCGAGCCGCCCGCACAGCGCGGCGGCCCCGCCCGTGCCGTGCCCGGCGCGCGCAAGACCGACCGCGAGGCCGACCGCGACGGCAAGTCCGCCCGCGAACGCAGTGGCGAGGATGGCCGCCGGTCGGGCAAGCTGACCTTGACGCAGGCGCTGGATGGCGATGGCGGGCGGCAACGCAGCCTTGCCGCGATGAAGCGCAAGCAGGAACGTGCCCGCCAGAAGGCGATGGGCTTTGGCCAGAAGGCCGAAAAACAGGTGCGCGACGTGCAGCTGCCCGAAACCATCGTGGTGCAGGAGCTCGCCAACCGCATGGCCGAACGCGCCGCGGATGTGGTGAAGTCGCTGATGAAGATGGGCATGATGGCCACGGTGAACCAGGCGATCGACGCCGACACCGCCGAACTGCTGATCGAGGAATTCGGTCATCGGGCCGTGCGCGTGACCGATGCCGACGTGGAACAGGCCATCGATACCGTCGTGGACCGGGACGAGGACCTGCATCCGCGTCCGCCGGTTGTCACGATCATGGGTCATGTCGACCACGGCAAGACCAGTCTTCTGGACGCGATCCGCAAGACCAGTGTCGTGTCGGGCGAGGCCGGCGGGATCACCCAGCATATCGGGGCCTACCAGGTCACCACCGACAGCGGACAGGTTCTGACCTTCCTCGACACGCCCGGTCACGCGGCCTTTACCAGCATGCGGGCCCGTGGCGCGCAGGTGACGGACATCGTCGTTCTGGTGGTGGCGGCTGACGATTCGGTGATGCCGCAGACGATCGAGGCGATCAACCACGCCAAGGCGGCCAAGGTGCCGATGATCGTGGCGATCAACAAGATCGACAAGTACGAGGCCGATCCGAACCGCGTGCGCACCGAGCTGTTGCAGCACGAGGTGATCGTCGAGGCGATGTCGGGCGACGTGCAGGACGTCGAGGTTTCGGCCACCACTGGCCAGGGCCTGTCCGACCTGCTCGAATCGATTGCGGTGCAGGCCGAGCTTCTGGAGCTGAAGGCCAACCCCGCGCGGTCGGCGCGCGGCGCGGTGATCGAGGCAAAGCTGGACGTGGGCCGTGGTCCGGTCGCCACTGTTCTGGTGCAGAGCGGTACGCTGCGGAAGGGCGACATCTTCGTCGTCGGCGAAAAATGGGGCAAGGTTCGCGCGCTGGTGAACGACCAGGGCGAAACCGTCTCCGAAGCCGGTCCATCGGTTCCGGTCGAGGTTCTTGGCCTGAACGGCACGCCCGAGGCCGGCGACGTGCTGAACGTCGTGGAAACCGAGGCGCAGGCGCGCGAGATCGCGGAGTACCGCGAGAACGCCGCCAAGGAAAAGCGGGCGGCGGCTGGTGCTGCGACGACGCTGGAACAGATGATGGCCCGTGCCAAGGCCGACAAGGACGTGGCGGAACTGGCCGTGCTGGTGAAGGCCGACGTGCAGGGCAGCGCCGAGGCCATTGTGCAGGCGCTGGAAAAGGTCGGCAACGACGAGGTGCGCGTCCGCGTGCTGCATTCCGGCGTCGGCGCCATCACCGATTCGGACGTGATCCTGGCCGAGGCGTCGAAGGCGCCGGTCATCGGCTTCAACGTCCGTGCGAACGCCTCCGCACGCCAAAGCGCCCAGCAGAAGGGTGTCGAGATCCGCTACTACTCGATCATCTACGACCTGGTGGATGACATCAAGGCGGCGGCCTCGGGCCTGCTGAAGGACGAGGTGCGCGAGCGGTTCATCGGCTACGCCAAGATCCTGCAGACCTTCCGGGTGTCCGGCGTCGGCAAGGTGGCCGGCTGCCTGGTCACCGAAGGCGTGGCACGCCGGTCGGCGGGCGTACGCCTGCTGCGCGACAACGTGGTGATCCACGAAGGCACGCTGAAGACCCTGAAGCGCTTCAAGGACGAGGTGCCCGAGGTGATTTCCGGTCAGGAATGCGGGATGGCGTTCGAGAACTACGATGACATCCGCGAAAGCGACGTGATCGAGATCTTCGAGCGAGAGACTGTGGAACGCACTCTGGCCTGACACCGGGGCCGACCGAATGACGAAGGGCCGCCCGATCCGGGCGGCCCTTTCGTTCTTGGTAGATCAGGTCGGCCTATCCGCGCGAGGATTGTCCCGAGACGGGAAGCCCCTCGAACAGGGTGTTGCCCACCGAGACGACGATGCGCCCGTTGTCGAGCGCCCGGACGAACAGGCCCTGCACCGATACACAGCTTCCGATCACGATCGTGCGGATCATTCGAGATTTCCCCCCAAGGACACGGCTTTCTGCCGCTTGCGGATAGGGTAGCGGGGTTCACGGAACTGTCATCCTGATTCCCGCGAGCGATGAGCGGGTTTTCGCCACATTTCCGCCACAGTTGCGCAGTCGCTACAGCCAGTCGCGCAGGATCGGGATCAGCGGCAGATCGGCGGGGGGCATCGGGTAGGCGCGCATGTCGCGCGGGTGGACCCATTTCAGGGTCTGGCCTTCCCGCGGGGCGGGCTGGCCCTGCCACTTGCGGCAGGCGAACAGCGGCATCAGCAGGTGGAAGCTGTCATAGGCATGGCTGGCGAAGGTCAGCGGCGCCAGGCAGGACGCCCATGTGTCGATCCCCAGTTCCTCGTGCAGCTCGCGGATCAGGGCGACCTCGGGCGTCTCGCCCGGGTCGACCTTGCCACCCGGGAATTCCCACAGCCCCGCCATGGACTTGCCCGGCGGGCGCTGGGCCAGCAGAACGCGGCCGTCGCGGTCGATCAGGGCGACCGCAGCGACCAGGACGATCGGTTTCAGGACCGGAGAGTTGGGATCAGGAGCGGTAATCGGCGTTGATCTCGATGTAGCGGTTGGTCAGGTCGCAGGTCCAGGCGGTGAAGGCGCCAGCGCCCAGCCCAAGGTCCGTGTGAATGGTGATCTCGGCCTGACGCATGTGGGCGGCACCCGCCTCTTCGCTGTAGGAGGGGGATACCCAGCCGTTCTCGGCCACCACGACGTCGCCGAAGCGAATGGTCAGGCGGTCGCGGTCGGCCTCGGCGCCCGATTTGCCCACGGCCATGACGATACGGCCCCAGTTCGGATCCTCGCCCGCGATGGCGGTCTTGACCAGGGGCGAATTGGCGATGGCCATTGCCACGCGCCGGGCGTCCGCGTCGGTGCGCGCGCCGCTGACCTTCACGGTCACGAACTTCGTCGCGCCCTCGCCGTCCTTCACCACCTGGTGCGCGAGGTCCAGCATCACCGCGCCCAGGGCCGCCTGGAAGGCGCGCGCGGGCTTAGACCGCAGGTCGGTGATGGCATCTGCACCCGACTGGCCCGTGGCGCAGACCATCAGCGTGTCCGAGGTCGATGTGTCGCTGTCCACGGTGATCGCGTTGAAGGTGGTGCCGACCAGCGTCGACACCATCTTCTGCAGGTGCGGCTGCGAAATCTTCGCGTCGGTGAAGATGTAGACCAGCATCGTTGCCATGTCCGGCGCGATCATCCCCGATCCCTTGGCGATGCCCGCGATCCGCACGTCGCCCCCCGGCAGCGTCACAGTGCGGGTAGCCGCCTTCGGGAAGGTGTCGGTGGTCATGATGGCCGCGGCCGCCTCGTCTATGCGGCCCGGCGTCAGGCTGCTGGCCAGATCGTCGATCCTTGCCACGATCCGGTCCCAGGGAAGGGGCTGGCCGATGACCCCGGTCGAGGCGGTATAGACCCTTGTTTCCGCAATCCCCAGACGATCGGCGACCGCGCCGGTGATCCCTTGCACCGCTTCGACCCCGGCGCTGCCGGTGAAGGCGTTGGAGTTGCCGGCGTTCACCAGAATTGCCGCCTCGCCGACGGACGGCAGGCCCAGCTTCGACTGGCAGTCGCGCACCGGGGCAGACCGGGTGGAGGACCGCGTGAACGCCCCCGCGATCACCGTGCCGGGTGCCAGGTGCACCAGCATCACATCGCGGCGGCCCTTGTACTTCACCCCGGCTTCTGCCGCGGCGAACCGGACACCCGCGATTTCCGGCAGGTCGGGCAGGCGTGGGGGCGCCAGCGGCGACACGACCTTGGCCGGCTTTTCCGGTTTGGCGGGCGCCGCGGGGGCATCAAGCTTCTTCAGAAGCTTGCCCACCTTCTTGCGCAGCTGCTTCTTTGTCGCCTTCTTCAGATCAGCTGACTTGGCCATGGCCTTCCCTGTCAGTCGAGCAACGAAAGGTCGGACAGCGCGGCGGGGTCGAGGGTGACCTCGGGGCGCACGACCAGGGCGCCGTCCTGAAGGCGGGCCAGTTCCGCCTCGATCGCCTGCCGCTGCAGCACTTCGATGATGTTGCCCTGCACGGTTTCCAGTGGCGGCGCCTCGCGTGTGCGGGTCTCGTTCAGGTAGATGACATGCCAGCCGAACTGGGTTTCAACCGGATCGGCGGTGTAGGTGCCCGGTGCCATGGCCAGCACGGCTTCCTCGAAGGGCGGAACCATGTCGCCCCGCCCGAACCAGCCCAGGTTGCCCGCGTTCGGTGCCGATGGCCCGGTCGACCGTTCGCGCGCCAGCGTCGCGAACTCGGCGCCGCCGTCCAGTTCTGCAATGATCGCGCGCGCTTCGTCCTCGGTCTCGACCAGGATATGCGACGCGTTGTATTCGCTGCCCAGATCTGCATTCACTACGTTCTCAGTGTAGAAGGCCTCGATCGCTTCGGGCGTCACTGCGGCATCCACGGCCATGGACAGCGCCTGCGCGGCCCGGATCTGCCGGTCCTGGTTTTCCAGCACCAGTTGCGTGCGCGCGTCGGGGTCGCCCGCGGACTGCATCAGCAGGGTCTGTTGCACCATCTGGTCGATCAGGCCGGGCAGCAACTGGTCGTTCGGCATCTGCTGGAACTGCG